>NZ_JBAKAZ010000051.1:0-23146 GCF_038155185.1 Psychromonas aquatilis | reverse complement strand
CGACAAATGGATTAAAAGTCCACTGCTCTACCAACTGAGCTAACGGCCCATATAATTTTATATGGTTTTGGTTTTGTGTCCTGATATTACTTTAAATTAAAAGTTTATCGGTAGCTCTACCAATTGAGCCTTTATTGAGATAGCAAAATTAATTGCGTCTTGTTGCTCTCAACTGCGGCGTATAATATAGAAATATTTTGTGAGCGCAACAAAAAATTTCCACTTTTAATTTGTATGCTGAGAAATTAATCAATATAGCCTTAAAATATAATTAATTAGTGTTAAATAACCTAATTAAAGAGATTTTAATCGTTCAGCAGCTAAATTTGCAGCTGACGTATCTGGGTATTCTGTAATTGTTTTTTGATAATAAGATTTAGCTGAAGAAATAGCACCTGTATATTCATCAATAATACCAATTTTTAATAATGCATCTGCACGCTTATTAGATTTAGGGTATTTTTCCGTTACAACTAAAAATGCAGTCTTTGCTTCATCGCGTCTTTGTTCTTTGTATAAAAGCTGTCCTAACCAATATTGCGCATTCGGCACATAACTTGATGTTGGGTAGTCAATAACAAAGGCTTCAAAAGCAACAATTGCTTGCTGATACTGTTTATCATTTAACACTAAATCGACAGCAGATTGGTAAGCAACTTGATCTTTACTACCAGAGGCAGTTGGAGTGGTTGATGATGAAGACGGCTGGTTTTCATCTAACATTTGATACAAACTACGTTGACGGTCTTCTATTTGCTCTAATTGATTGGTAAACACTTCCATTGAGCCTTTGATTTCATTAACTTCTCGGCCGAGTTGGTCTAATTGGTTTTGAAACCGAATTTGTACTTTATTTCGGTTTGATACCACTCTAGTTAATTCATCGACACGCTTCAGTAATTCTGAGTTACTCGCAGTTGCATCAGAAACTGGAGCAGCAGAAAATGCTGACGTAGAGATAAAAGTGGCTACAAGAGCAGCCACTGTATTATTACGTTTAGTCATAAACTAATTAGTAGTCTAAAACAGCACGACGGTTTTCTGCACGTGCAGCTGCGTCATGTCCGTAATCAACTGGTTTTTCTTCACCGTAACTTACTACAGAAAGCTGGCTTGAAGAAACTCCCATGTTTTCTAAATAAGTTGATACAGCTAAACCACGACGCTCACCTAATGCAATATTGTACTCTGGCGTACCTAATTCATCAGCGTGACCTTCAATTGTGATTGACTTATCTGAGTGATCTACTAAGAATTTAGCATGAGCATCTAAGATCGTTGCGTATTCAGGAGAAATAACTGATTGGTCAAATTCAAATTTGATAGTCGTTTGTAAAATTGCATCTGAATATTGAGCAACTAATTTTTGCTCATCAGTTAATTGAATCGCATCAACAGCTTCAGTTTGAGCATTTTCAGCTGCTTGACGAGCAAGTTCAGCTTGGCGTTGTGCTTCAGCATCAGCGTCTGAAGTTGAAGAACAAGCACCTAATGCTAACATTGGCAGTGCGATCAATAAGCCCTTTGAAATCGTATTAAGCTTCATTTTATATCCTTAGTCGTTTTAAAAAATTATTGTAAAAATGGTGACCATGCTGGCGATTTTACATCACCGTTATTTGCAGGAATATTCGCTTTAAAGCGACCATCCATGGAAACTAAGGCAAGACCTTGTTTACCTTGATAAACAGTACTGTAAATTATCATACTACCATTCGGTGCAATACTTGGAGACTCATCTAATTGTGTTTTTGTTAAAGTTCTTAATTCACCAGAATCAAGGTCTTGAACAGAAATCATATAATTTCCACTATGACGGCTCACAAGCACAAGATTATCACCATCTGGGGTAATTGTACCACCTAAATTAATTTCCCCTTCCCAAGTTAGACGTTTTGTCTCACCTGTAGCAAGCGATACTTGATAAATTTGTGCTCTACCACCTCGTTCTGATGAAAATATAATCGATTTCCCATCCGGTGTCCAATTCGGTTCAGTGTCTATAACACGATTGTTTGTTAAGCGTTTTATTGCTTTTGTCTTTATATTAAGCGTATATATTTCTGGTTGTCCATCTTTAGATAGCACTAATGCTAACTGTGTCCCATCTGGCGACCAAGTTGGTGAGCCATTGATTTTAGGGAAAGAAGTCATTAACTCACGTTTTTGAGTGTAAAGATCTTGAATATAAATTTGAGAACGTTTGTTTTCAAAGCTAACGTAAGCTAACTTCCGAGCATCTGGTGACCATGAAGGAGACATTATCGGTTGTTTTGAACGTAATACTAGCTTCTCGTCTTGACCATCATAATCGGAAATACGAAGTTGATAAGGACGATCACTTGATCTATCAACTGCAACATATGCAATTCGCGTTAAAAAGGCACCCTTCTCGCCAGTCAAGCGCTCATAAACGATATCACTGATACGATGTGAATATTGACGGAACTGCTTAGATGAAATGGTACTGCGTCGTTTCTCCATAACCGGGTCATAATTATCCATATCAACATTACCGGTTAATGCATCCAACAACTCAAAAGTAACAATGTATTTTCCCTTTTCCGGGCCAGGTGCCACTTCACCAACAACAATCGCTTCAACGCCCAAATCAACCCAGGCAGAGTAATTAACATCTTCACTAACAGAAGGTTGCTGTGGCATTTTATTGGTAGGTAAAGGAGCAAATTTACCACTACGTTGTAAATCGGCAGCAACAATCTCTGAAAAATTTGCAGGTTTCGCTCCTGAGCCTGTCCATTTAAAAGGTACAACAGCAATACTTCTTGCACTGTCTACCCCTTCTGTAATCAAAATTTCTAAACGTGCAGAGGCACTACTAGAAATAGTAATTAGTACTAATAAACTAATTAAACGAGCTAACATCTTGCTTCCTTATAATTCTGGCTTTAATGTAATATCGAAATCTCTAAACTGACCATTTATACTGGCATCTTTAGGGATTGGTAGCGTTTTTGCCTGTTGAGTTGCACGAATGGCTGACGCACATAAACGGCTATCTCCGCGACTCTTTACTGCACTAATTACATAACCATCAGCAGCGAGCTTTATCGCCAATGTACAGGTTTTTCCACTCATACTTTGGTCAACCTTCCAATAGCGACTTATTTTTGATCGTATTAATGCTTCATATTTAGCTATTTCAGATAATTGTTTCGCTGTTCTTGCACTTGAGAAATCATCTGAGAACTCAGCTTCCATTTGTCTATCTAATTCCGCCTGTCTTTGTTTTTCTCTTGCTGCTTTTGCAGCTTTCTCTTTCGCTAGTTTAGCTGCTTTTGCTTTTTCCGCTTTCTCTTTCGCTAGTTTAACTGCCTTTTCTTTTTCCGCTTTCTCTTTAGCGAGCTTAGCGGCTTTTTCTTTTTCCGCTTTCTCTTTTGCTAACGCATCCGCTTTTGCTTTTTCGGCTTGCTCTTTTGCTAAAGCATCCGCTTTTGCTTTTTCGGCTTGCTCTTTCGCTAAGGCATCCGCTTTGGCTTTTTCTGCTTGCTCTTTCGCTAACGCATCCGCTTTGGCTTTTTCTGCTTGCTCTTTCGCTAAGGCATCCGCTTTTTCTTTTTCTGCTTGTTCTTTCACTAAAGCATCAGCTGCTGCTTGCTCTTTTGCTAGCACATCAGCTTCTTCTTCCTCTGCTTTTAGTTTCTCTTCAGCTTCTTGACGTTGCTTTTCTTTAACTTCATTGTCTACTTCTTGCTGCTGACGCTTCTTTTTTTGATCAGCATTTTTAGCCAAAGTATCTAACATTTCTTGATTGATAATGGTCGCATCAATAACCGCAGCAGAGGCTTTAGGTTGATCCTTTGGTAAGGAGAAGCTTACCCCCATTATCAATAGCCCCCCGATAATGAGGTGCAAAGAAAGCGCAGTGATAAAAGCAATTAAATTTGTTCTCTGTTTCATTTATTCGTCGGGCTCTGTCATCAAACCAAGTGAAGGAACACCTGCTTGCTGTAATAAAACCATCAAATCAACAACCGTTTTGTAATCGACATCACCATCACCTTTAACGATGAATTGAGCATTAGGATCAAGTGCTAATTGCGCCTCAACTAAAGCTGACATATCAGTTGCATCTAACGGTGTGTCAGCATTATCACCGACACTAAGATAGTAACGACCTTGCTTGTCTATCGACGCAATCAAAGGTGGCGCAGCATCTTCAGGTAAGGACTCTGCGGCAGCTTGTGGTAAATCAACTTTAACACCTTGAGTCACTAAAGGTGCTGTTACCATAAAGATTATCAACAGAACCAACATAACGTCGATATAGGGAACAACGTTTATTTCAGCTACCACGCGTTTTCGTCTGGATGAACGATAAGAATGTTGCATGATTTTTATTCACTCTCTGTCATTGCTTGGCGATGTAATATAGAGGTGAACTCTTCCATTAAATTAACGTAAGAAGCCTCTAACTGTCCTACTTGTGTAGAAAACTTGTTATATGCCATTACCGCTGGAATAGCTGCAAATAAGCCCATTGCAGTTGCAATTAAAGCTTCCGCAATACCAGGGGCAACCATTGATAGCGTTGCTTGTTGCACTTCACCTAAAGCAATAAACGAATTCATAATCCCCCAAACGGTACCAAATAAACCGATATAAGGACTTATTGAGCCTATCGTTGCTAATGCAGGTAAGCCAGACTCTAAATCATCCATTTCACGAGATAACGTTACTCGCATTGAACGATGAGCGCCTTCTATCACGCCTTCCACTTTACGGCCAGGCATTCTATGTAATCGAGAAAACTCTTTAAATCCTGTGTAAAATATTTTTTCACCGCCATTTACACGTTCACTACGCGCGGCAGTTTCTTTGTATAAACGACTTAAGTCATGCCCAGACCAAAAGCGTTCTTCAAAGCTTTTTAAACTTTCTTTTGCAGCTTTCAACATTCTAGAACGAGAAAATATCAAGGTCCAAGAATAGATAGACATGCCTAAAAGCAATAACATAACAGATTTCACAAGCACACTAGCTTGTAAAAATAACCCTAAAAAAGACATATCAGCGTGCACGAGTAATTACCTCAATTATTTCAGTTGGAATAGCGATTGCTTTCATTTTTTGTAAATTTACGCAAGCGATTAGAGTATCAGCCTGACATAGAAGTTCACGGTTTTCATTAAAAACTTTTTGTCTAAACATTAAGCTTACTTTACGGTGTGTTAACACTTCTGTTTCAACACTGATCAATTGATTAAATAATGCAGGTTTGATGTAATCAGCGTCAACTTTTTTAACCACAAAGGCAATGTTCTTTTCTAATAAAGTATCTTGTTGGATATTATAAGTGCGTAAAAACTCTGTTCTCCCACGTTCAAAAAACTTTAAGTAGTTTGCATAATAAACAACTCCACCAGCATCTGTATCTTCATAATATATTCGAATTGGTAACTTTGACGTTAACACCTTTTTTCACCTACTTAATGATTTTACGAATAAAAGTAAATAATAGATCATTTAGCTTTAAATTCATATTGATATCAATCGAATTATAAATGGAGCTATGATTTCATATTACACTTTTAACACCATTTTATAGCGTAAATTAATCCACTTATCGGTCGCCTTTAATTACGCTTCAACTTACCTCAAATATAACTGTTATAATTCTTATTGAATTTATAATCATCACTGATGTATTGTGTAAAATAAATAGACAGGTTCAACACATAACCTACCGTATGCTTATCATTATAATACAAGACTGAGTTATATAAATGGATATCCCCTTAGAAAAGCAACTTGTAACATGGCTAAAACAACAACAAAAACACGCTGGCTTCTACCTTAACTTGACTGTTTTGTTTGGTTTATTAACCGGCTTATCATTAATGGCTCAAGCATACTTGATTGCAACAATTTTAAATAAAATCATTATACTTGAGTTGCCTAGATCCTCATTAACCAATGAATTCATTCTGTTACTGTGCTTAATCCCAATAAGAGCCTTGTTAGCATTTGCTCGTGAACGAAGTAGCTTTGAAGCTGGTAAACGACTTCGCTTAGCAATTCGTAAACTTGTCTTAGATAAACTATGTGAATTAGGTCCTGCCTATATAAAAGGAAGACCAGCAGGAAGTTGGGCAACGATAATACTAGAGCAAATAGAAGATCTTCATGACTTCTACGCTCGTTATTTACCTCAAATGTTATTGGCAGGATTTATCCCATTAACAATATTAATCGCCGTTTTCCCATTGAATTGGGCCGCGGGTTTAATTCTATTATTAACAGCTCCGCTAATCCCTATTTTCATGATTTTAGTTGGAAAAGGGGCTGCAGATGCAAATCGTAAAAACTTTACCGCGCTGACTCAACTAAGCGGCCACTTCATGGACCGCTTAAAAGGCTTAAAAACACTTAAGTTATTTAATCAAGGTGAGGCTGAACTTAAGGTGATTGAGTCTGCTTCTGAATCCTTTCGACAACGCACAATGGCGGTATTACGGTTAGCGTTCTTAAGTTCCGCCGTATTAGAATTTTTTGCTGCTATTTCGATTGCAGTTTTAGCCGTATATTTTGGTTTCAGTTTCTTACATGAGCTAAATTTTGGCCACTATGGCGTTAAAATTAGTCTTTTTACGGGGTTATTTATCTTAATGTTAGCGCCTGAGTTTTATCAACCATTGCGCGATATGGGAACACACTACCATGCAAAAGCACAGGCGATTGGAGCAGCAGAAGCGCTAAAAGAATTATTAGATCATCAAACCTCACCTCAACAAGCCTTAACAGAATTGCAACCGATTGAGTTAGGCGCTGCATTTACTATACAAGCTAAAGAATTATGTATTTACGGTCACGATGGTACTTTATTGGTTGGGCCTATTAACTTTTCTCTAAATAAAGGCGAGCACATTGCCCTAGTTGGCCCAAGTGGTTCAGGAAAAACCAGTTTATTAAATGCCCTATTAGGATTTTTACCTTATCAAGGCTCTTTGCTTATTAATGATGTTGAGCTTTATAAAATTGATAAAGCACAGTGGCGTAAAAAATTAGCTTGGTTAGGCCAAGAGCCACAACTTTTCTATGGCAGTATCCGTGAAAATATCTCAATGGGTGATAACACGCTATCTGAACAGAACATAATTGAATATTTACAACAAGCGGATATATGGAAGTTTATAAAACAACAACCGTTAGGTCTTGAACATATGATAGGTGAACAGATGTCTGGTATTTCCGTTGGGCAAGCTCAACGAATTGCCTTAGCAAGAGCGCTAACTAAAAACGCCTCATTATTCTTGCTAGATGAACCAACTGCAAGCTTAGACCAACATAGTGAACGCATTATTTTTAATACTCTTCGAAACATGATTAAAGATTCCAGTAGCATCATGATCACTCATCGCTTAGATCAACTACAAAATTTGGATAACATTTTAGTCTTGGATAAAGGTCACATAGTACAGCAAGGCGACTTTAAAACCCTTAACGAAACAGAAGGCTTATTTAAAGCAATGCAACATGATGTGGTGGATATTGATATGGCCAATTCACCACAACAGGAGAAGATCTAATGAAATCCCTTTTACCTTTTATTCGACTTTTCAAAGCGCAATGGAAAATGATGTTTATTGGTTTATTGTTAAGTGTCACTGTGTTACTTGCTGGACTTGGGCTTCTGGGCTTATCTGGGTGGTTTTTATCGGCTTCCGCAGTTGCTGGGTTAACGTTAGTTACAACACAGGCTTTTAATTACTTCACCCCTGCAGGTGGCGTCCGCTTCCTTTCTATTTTACGTACAGCCAGTCGTTATGGTGAACGTTTAACAACACATCAAGCTACATTCAAGCTCCTGACACAATTACGAGTTTGGGCTTGGCAAAAACTATTACCCCTTAGCGCCTCTAATATGCAAGGGAAAAGACAAGGTGAGATTTTAAATCGACTGGTTTCAGATATAGATACGTTAGATCATTTATATTTACGCTTACTGACTCCTTTACTTAGTGCCTTCTTTGTCCTTATTGGCGTATTCTTTTTTGTTGCTTGGTTCGACTTACAAATAGCGATTATCCTTTGCAGCAGTTTATTAGCTTTATGGTTAATATTACCTGTTATCTTCTATTATTTAGGGCGTAAGCCAGGCGTAGAGCAATTACATAATAAGCGTCATTACCGCATTCAATTATTGTCCTTTATTCAAGGCTACGCTGAAATTTCATTATTTTCAGCCACGGAACGCTTCCGTATCCAATTAGAGCAAGCAGAACAACGCCTTTTAACTAGCCAACAAAGCATGGCTAATATTATGGCCTTTAGCCAAGCCTTATTGATTTTAAGTCATGGTCTTATTGTCACTATTATTTTATACATTGCTTCATCTGGCGTTGGCTCTGCTCAACCACCAGGTGCAATATTAGCAATGATTGGGTTTATTGCATTAGCAAGTATTGAGATGCTTCTGCCCATTGCAGGTGCTTTCCAACACTTATCATCTTGTGCTTCAGCGGCTTCTCGTATTCAAGCCTTAATAAATCAAAAGCCAGATATTGTATTTAATGAATCTAGTAAAGAAGTGATTACACAAGGTACCCTCAAATTAAACAATATTAACTTTACGTACCCAAGTGATAATCAAAGTAATCAAGCCATTCTCAATAACGTCAGCTTAAACATAAGCGCAGGAGAAAAAGTGGCTTTATTAGGTAAAACTGGATGTGGAAAATCAACCTTATTATCGCTTATTACACGGGAATGGTTACCAGACTCAGGCTCTATAGAAATTGATAATCATGCTATCGAAGACTATTCACAAATGGCCATTACTTCTGGGCTTTCAGTTGTTAGCCAACGAGTTTATATCTTCTCTGCTACTCTACGCGATAATTTAACCCTAGCTCAGACTCACATTACGCAACAGAACTTTAAAAATGCGGCAGAGCAAAAAGCCGCCCGAGATATAAACGATAAAGTATTATTATCTATTCTTAAAAAAGTTGGCTTACAGGCCCTCTATGAAAACAATGAGCATGCACTTGATACTTGGCTTGGAGAAGGGGGTAGACAATTATCAGGCGGAGAACAACGCCGAATTGGTGTAGCCAGAGCAATCTTACACGATGCTCCGATACTACTGCTTGATGAGCCTACAGAAGGCTTAGATAAGCGTACAGAGCGTGAAATATTAAAGTTACTGTTTGACTTTGCAGAGCACAAAACAATGGTCATGATCACTCATCGCTTAACGGCGATAGACAAGATGGATCAGATTTATTTAATCGAACAGGGAGCGTTCCGTAATAACGGTACTCATCAACAACTATTAGAAGTGGATAGCTACTATGCCAGCTTATACAGCCAATTAACCTCTTAATGAGCAAAACATGTTATTTAAAGAGAAAATAAATTAACCTCAATAAACAACGACTACCTTAAAAGTGGTTACTCTTCATTGCGTAACCATTTTGCCTCTCATTCACCCTACTCTACTTGTTAATTAATGTCGCTTACTCAACGCGAGAGCATTTATTACGCACATTTATATAGTTTATGAACGGCTAATTATAAGGCGCTTTAAAAGGGACTGAAAATTTAATATAAACCACTTTCAATAGGTTGTTATGCTTATCTTTTTCATTGAATTCAGTTTATTAAATCATAATTTGTTAATTAAAAAGCTTCTGTATTGTTTAACTGCTAATGATATGGAGTTTAAAAGGGGGAGGAAACTAAAAGCGCATTATAAAAAAAATGGTTACTCTAATTGAGTAACCATTTTTGACATTTAGTCGTCTTGCTCTTCTTTTTCGTTGGCTTCAGTTTGTTCAAACCATAAGCCATTTATGATGCCTAATGAACAAGCTAATAATACGCCAATAATCCACGCAAAATACCACATAATATACTTCCTTAATTAATACGCTGAATGTTTATATTTAGCCATAAAGTCTTTACCTACTCGTCCAAACATTTTGATATAACCAAAACTAGTATAGATTAAGATAATTGGTACAAAAACAGATGCAACTAACGTCATAATACCTAAAGTCATTTCACTCGATGTTGAATCCCAAATAGTAAAGCTGCTACTTGGATCAATACTCGAAGGCATAATAAACGGGAACATGCTAAATGCACAGGTCAATAGCACCCCAACTTGTGTCAGGCTTGTTGAAATGAAAGCAAGTCCACCTCGTTTGATTAACGTCATGCAAAAAGCAATTAATGGGAATAATAACCCAATCGCTGGAGCAAGCATCATCAAAGGATAGTCAGTATAATTTTGTAACCATCCACCAGCTTGTACTTCCACTGTTTTTAACAAAGGATTTGATACAGAGTTACCATCCACAACAGATGTTATTACAAAACCATCAATTCCATTCGCTAACCAAAAGCCTGCTGCAGCAAACAGTAACACTGTGATTGGAGCAACAATCAGTGTTACTTTACGCGCACGCTGATAAAGCTCACCTTCTGTTTTCATTTGTAACCAAGTCGCGCCTTGCAGTACAAATAAACATAAGCTAAATATACCTACTAATAATGCAAAAGGATTAAGTAAGGCAAAAAAACCACCTTGATAATCAGTACGTAGAAATTCATCTAATGTAAAAGGAACACCTTGCAGTAAGTTACCAAAAGCAACACCAAAAACAATAGGTGGCACTGTACTACCAACAAAAATAGCCCAATCCCAGCTTGTTCTCCAACGTGTGTCTTGGACTTTACTACGATAATCAAAACCAACAGGCCTAAAAAATAAAGCGAATAATGTCAACATCATAGCCACATAAAAACCAGAAAATGCAGCGGCATAAACAGCTGGCCAAGCAGCAAAAATAGCTGCGGCGCCAACCACTAACCAGACCTGGTTTCCTTCCCAGTGTGGGGCAATACTATTAATCATCATACGGCGTTCATCATCATTTTTACCAATAATTGGTAATAACGTCCCAACGCCCATATCAAACCCATCGGTAATCACAAAACCAATAAGTAAAACACTGATTAATACCCACCAAATTACTTTTAACGTTTCATAATCAAACATTATTTTAGCTCCTGTTGGTTTTCAAGTTGCTCGAAGTGATATCTACCTGTTTTTAAACTGCTTGGACCAAGACCGGCAAAGCGGAACATTAAGAAGAGTTCGATCACAAGCAATACAGTATAAATAGCAATGATTGAAATAATACTAAACCATATCTGATCTAATGAAAGTGATGATACCGCCATGTGTGTTGGGAGAACTTCCGCAATAGCCCATGGTTGACGACCATACTCAGCAACAAACCATCCTGCTTCAATCGCAATCCATGGTAACGGTAGTGCATATAAGCAAATACGAGAAAATAGTTTACTTTGACCAACACGATTTCTTGCTGATTGATAAAATGCAAACAAGAAAATACCGAGCATTGCGATACCCGCACCGACCATAATACGGAAGGCAAAAAACATTGGAATAACACCAGGGATACTATTTTTAACCGCCATATCTATTTGCTCTTCCGTTGCATCAACAACATTTGGAGCATAACGCTTAACCAATAAGCCGTAACCTAAATCAACTTTTTTCTCTTCAAAAGTTCGAATATTCTCAGGTGTTTGCTCGCCCGCTCGTAACTTTTGAAGTAAACCATAAGCCACCATACCATTACGGATGCGTTGATCATGCTCAAGCATTAAATCCTTAAGCCCTTGTACCTCTTCATCTACAGAACGTGTAGCAATGATACCTAAGGCATAAGGTATTTTAACCGCGTAGTCTGTACGTTGTTCTTCTTGATTAGGTAAGCCAATTAAAGTAAAGGCAGCTGGAGCAGGATGAGTTTCCCATTCCGATTCGATAGCAGCTAATTTTACTTTTTGTACATCCCCCACTTCGTATCCACTCTCATCGCCAAGTACAATCGTACACAGAATACCTGCTGTACCAAATGCTGCTGCAATCGCAAAAGAGCGTTTTGCAAATGGAATATCACGACCTTTTAACAGGTAGTATGAACTGATCGCCAATACAAACATGGCACCGGCAACATAACCAGATGCAACAGTATGTACAAATTTAACTTGTGCAACAGGATTCAGGACAACATCAGCAAAACTAACCATTTCCATTCGCATCGTTTCATAGTTAAACTCGGCACCTACTGGATTTTGCATCCACCCATTTGCAACTAATATCCACAGCGCAGATAAACTTGACCCTAAAGCAACAAAGAAAGTAGCGGCTAAATGTTGTAATTTACTTAAACGATCCCAACCAAAAAAGAATAAACCAACAAATGTTGATTCTAAAAAGAAAGCTGTCAATCCTTCGATCGCTAATGGCGCACCAAATACATCACCTACATAATGAGAATAATATGCCCAGTTAGTACCAAATTGGAATTCCATGGTTAAACCCGTTGTAACACCTAATGCAAAGTTAATAGCAAATAATTTACCCCAAAATTTAGTCATGTCCTTATATATTTCTTTCTTAGTCATGACATACAAAGATTCCATTATTAATAGAATCCAAGCTAGACCAAGTGTTAAAGGCACAAATAAAAAGTGATACATCACAGTCATTGCAAATTGAAATCGCGATAAATCAACAATATCGTCCATTTTTCTCTCCTAAACTTATAAATTAAAAAGCTATGTTAAATTAATAGTAAAACCTAATTTCTCTTCTGATTCGATGTTACTAATATTCGCTCTATATATTACTTCCTTGTCATCTTCTGATTCTGGTGTCTATATATAGAGTTGCACATATATTTATCATTTATATAAAAAAAAAGTCGCTTTAACGAAAAAGTCTTAAACATTAAAACTTTGTCGCAAAAGTAACTGTATTGTTCTGAATTATAAGCACGGTTAGCTTTTTATTTGGTAAGTACAAAAAATAATCTGCAATGCACAAAAAAAATTTTAAATTATCTTGCCAAACTTAATACTAAAATAATTCTAGAATACTTTTTTGTTAATTAAATGTTATAAAAACAAACAATTAACACCATTTTTTACTTCTATAAAGCTGATCTGTAACGAGGTTTTAACATGTACAAAAAATAGCTAAAACCCTACTCTTTATACTGCTAATATGCACGCTAAGCAAGTCAAATTTATGAATAGTCCCACAAATACAAGGGATTAATTTTGAAAGGAGAGGTTAGGTTCAATATGTGCTTTCTGATCATGCCCATTCAACTGAAAATGAAAATTCAGTAGGAGAACCTATCTAATGTTAATTAAAAGGGAGTGTTTTTTAGGTATTTGGTTTATCAAAACCAAAATGCAGGTAAGTACGGTTTGTTGCAATTCGACCTCGCGGTGTTCGTTGTAAAAAACCTTGTTGAATTAAGTACGGCTCTAAAACATCTTCAATTGTTTCTTTTTCTTCGCCAATTGCGGCTGCTAAATTATCTAACCCAACAGGCCCTCCTTGGAAAGTATCAAGAATCGCCATTAATAACTTACGATCCATATAATCAAAGCCTTCCTGATCAACCTCCAACATATCTAATGCTTGCTGTGCTATCTGTGCGTCGATAACATCTGCTTTTTTAACTTGTGCAAAATCACGAACACGTCTCAATAAGCGATTAGCAATACGTGGTGTCCCACGTGCACGACGCGCAACTTCAATCGCACCTGACTCATCCATACCTAATTCAAGGTGCTTGGCACTGCGCATGACTATTTTAGTTAAAGATTTTAAATCGTAATATTCTAATCGCTGAACAATACCAAAGCGGTCTCGTAAAGGGGATGTTAAAGAGCCTGCTCGAGTTGTTGCACCAATTAATGTAAATGGAGGAAGGTCTAATTTAATAGAGCGAGCTGCAGGTCCTTCACCAATCATAATATCTAATTGATAATCTTCCATTGCTGGGTAGAGAATCTCTTCAACTAACGGACTCAATCGGTGGATCTCGTCAATAAACAGTACATCATTCTCTTCTAAGTTAGTCAGCAATGCAGCTAGATCGCCCGCCTTTTCTAAAATTGGGCCTGAAGTGGTTTTTATATTCACTTTCAATTCATTTGCGACTATATGAGAGAGTGTTGTTTTCCCTAACCCTGGCGGGCCAAAGATAAGTAAATGATCAAGTGCTTCTTCTCGTTGTCGCGCCGCTTCAATAAAAATTTCCATCTGAGCATTTACTTGTGGCTGCCCTTCATAATCAGCTAATAATTTAGGACGAATCGCTCTATCTATAAAACTATCATCAATTTTCTCAGTACCTGAAATAAGGCGATCTTCTTCAATCATGAATTACTCTATTACTTAATATGGAGACGGCTAGTTTAACTATAATAGGTTATTTTATAACATATTTTTTAATGAGCTACGGATCACTGCTTCACAATCCATGCCCTCTTGATAAATTTGTTGCACCGTTTTTTCAGCAACCGCTGGTTTATAACCTAATGCAATCAATGCACTAATTGCTTCATCTTTTGCATTGCCACTAACAAATGTACTCTCAAAATCATTAGTCACAGATAACTTATCAGATTCAGGTGTCAGTAAATCACCTCCGCCCCAGTTTTTAAGGCGATCTTTCATTTCAACGACTAAGCGCTCTGCGGTTTTTTTACCGACGCCAGGTAATTTAACTAAAGTAGAAACGGCATCATTATTAATACATTGCACAAATTGACTTGCAGACATACCCGATAAAATAGCGAGGGCTAATTTGGGTCCTACCCCATTTACTTTAATTAACTCACGAAACATTGCACGCTCATGTTTATCAGAAAACCCGTACAATAATTGTGCATCTTCACGTACGACAAAATGGGTATAGACGATTGCCTCTTCGCCAACTGCAGGTAAAGGGTAAAATGAACTCATAGGTAATTGGACTTCATAACCAACACCTGAAACATCTAATAATATTTCTGGTGGTTGTTTTTCTAATAAAATACCGCGTAATAATCCAATCATATTTCCCTACTCAATTAAAAATAATTTATTAAACCTAAGCATAAAAAACAACTGACTAAATATCCAGTGTTATTTATAATAGTGTTCATTATTTTAATAATCGACTTACTTTATTTTCAAATATAAAAATAAAAATCCCTGTCCAAATACAAGCGAAAGTGAATAGTTTAATAAATGATATCGGTTCATCATAAATAAACACTGCAAAAACAAAAACCAATGAAGGGGCTAAATATTGAAAAAAGCCTAATGTTGAAAGCGGTAAGCGTAATGCCGCCTGCCCAAAACATATTAACGGCATAGCAGTGACAATACCTGCAAGCATCAATAATAAGTTTAAAGGCAGCTCATTATTAAATAAGTTAGATGTTTGGCTCTCTGCAAATATAATTAAATAAACCGCAGCAATCGGTAACACTGCTAAGGTCTCTAGAAAAAGCCCTGTAATTGCTTTTACTTTTACCTTTTTACGCAGCAAACCATAGAAAGCAAATGTAACGGGTAATACAAGAGACACCCAGGGTAACTCACCTACTTGCCAAGCCTGCGCCGAAACACCGATAAAGGCTAATAAAACAGCAAACCACTTTAAACGCGATAAACGTTCACTTAAAAACACTAAGCCTAATACAACATTAACAATTGGATTAATAAAGTAACCTAAGCTTGCTTCTAACATTTTCCCATTATTGATAGCCCAAATAAATACCAACCAATTACAGCTAATTAACAAAGACGTCAGTATTAGCATAATCACACTTTTATAAGCGCGGCATACAGATAGCACATCCCCCCAATCTTTTAAGTAGCTAACTAATAACCCTGTCACTACAACTGACCAAATAACACGGTGAGCTAAAATCTCATAAACGGAAATAAAATCTAAGTACTTAAAATAAAGAGGAGCTATCCCCCAAATGAAATAGGCTGATAAAGCATACATAACGCCAATTTGTGTTTCAGAGAATTTATTCATAACTTACCAATAAAAGGATGAGTGACTATTACTCGTATGTCTTGAGTAATCCATTTAAACAAAAGGTTATCGAAATCGCCCACGGACAGTTTTTTTAACTTGTCCTGCCATCGACACTAAGGATTGTGCAGTATGAGCATGGCAAATGGCTACCGCTAAACCATCGGCAGCATCAGCTTGTGGCTTTCCAGACAACATTAGCATTTGCATAACCATTGATTGAACCTGATCTTTTGTAGCAGCACCTGTTCCAACCACCGCTTGCTTTATTTGACGAGCTGAATACTCACAGATATATAAGTCAAATTGTGTCGCTGCGACAATAGCAGCGCCTCTTGCTTGTCCAAGCTTTAAAGCAGAATCGGGATTTTTAGCCATAAAAACTTGTTCAATAGCAAACTCTGTAGGTTTGTATTGTTGAATAATTTCAGAAATACCGTTAAATATCATATTAAGCTTAGGTGCGAGTGTTTCACCTTTTGTACGGATGCACCCACTTGCTATATAAGTACAGCGGCTGCCTTTTTGCTCTATAACACCATAACCCGTTATCCTAGAGCCAGGGTCTATCCCTAATATAATACTCAAAAACACCTCTCCAAATGAATCAAAACTCTTATTTTACCTAACACTAAAAATCCCATGAATAGTGAACCATGGAAAGTTAAAAAGCTATCTAAAATACAGATAAACTGATTTAGCTTTTTTTAACAAAATGATGTGCTAAAAATCGATTACATAGAGCGGGAACATTTTCTTCTGGTGATAAAACAAAGTCGACAAATGCCTTAGCAATTGGTGATAAATGCTTACTATCGTGATGCACTAAAGACCAACTTTTTTGTAACGGAAAATCTTCAACGTCTAGTTCTACTAAGACCCCTGTCGCCAGCTCTAATGTAACACTATGTCTGGAAACAACCGACACCCCTAAATCAGCCATAACTGCTTGTTTGATTGTCTCACTATTACCCAATGTCATATTCACTTTTAATTGAATATTGCTTGCCTTCAATACTTGCTCAAATGCTTTACGTGTGCCAGAACCTTGTTCTCGGTGGATAAAAGCATGGTCGGCAATTTCAGCTAATTTTATATTCTTTTTTTTGCTAAGGGGATGTTGCGGGTTAGCAATTAGGACGATAGGGTTATCGACAAAATCATACTTTGCTAATGCCATCGACTCAGGGACTAACCCCATGATCACAAGGTCATCTTTATTTTCATGCAAACGCTGAATAATTTGTTCTCGATTAACGATATCAAGATGAAAATTTACTTTTGGATAACGCTTATGAAACGCCCCTAATAAATGTGGCGTGAAGTACTTTGCACTTGTCACTGCAGAAAGATGAAAATCACCGGCTAACTCCCCCTTTAAAGCACTTAAGGTCATATCAATATTTTCAAAGTTTACAAATAGTTGTTCACAAAACTTATTCAATTCTTTACCCGCAGGTGTCAGAAATAATGTTTTACCTATTTTTTCAAATAAAAAAAGATCTAGATTGTTTTCTAACTGTTTTAATTGAATACTAACAGCGGGTTGAGATAAGCCTAATTTATCTGCAGCTTTAGTATAATTCATTGAGATAGCGACTTGACGAAAAACGTTAAGTTGATGAAGTGTTGCTCGCATAAGTAACCATTAACCTTTATTTATAGTAAAAATAAAATATATTAATTTTTATAAATGCTATTTATCCTTTATTATCTATATAATGTCAATTATAAGGAAAATCACATGTTAGCTACTGATAAGTTAATTGCCGGCTACCAACGCTTTCGTCAAGGTTATTACAAAGATCACCAAGAAGAGTTGTCAAAGCTATCTAAAGAGGGCCAGTTCCCTAAAATAGCCATTGTGTGTTGCTCTGATTCACGAGTCGAACCGACACTTATTTTAGACTGTGATCCAGGAGACCTTTTTGTTATTCGTAACGTAGCGAACTTAGTACCACCATGTGAAATTGATGATAACTATCACGGTACAAGTGCTGCATTAGAGTTTGCTGTAACAGGATTAGAAGTAGAAAGCATTATCGTATTAGGTCACACACAATGTGGTGGTATCAAAGCATTAATGGATGGTGCAGGCAAAAAGATAGATAAAAGCTTTATTTCAAAATGGATGATGCAACTAGAAGATGTCCGTGATGAAATTTTAGCAGATACTGAGTTAACTGATAAAACAGCACATTATGATTGTTGTGAGAAAAAAGGTATCGAACAATCCTTATCAAACTTAATGACTTTCCCTTGGATTAAAGAGCGCGTAGAGACTGGGGCATTAAAACTTCACGGCTGGCGTTACGACCTTTCAAGTTCAGAATTATGTGCTCTTGAAGAAAAAACAGGTCGCTTTTTCCGTATTAGTTAAGTGACTATAATTAAGTAAAGAGTAGCTATCTACTCTTTACTTAATACATTAATCTTCATACCCATCATCATAACCGTATTCATTATCAGCATCATATTCGTCTTCGTTAGCATTAATATACAAACCATCTTCTAATTCTTCAAAGTCTTCAGGTAACTGTACAATGAACTCTTCCGAATCAATGTCAAAGGTCGCAACAACTTCAGGAAGTTCTTCTGTTCCAACATGAATAAAACGATATTGTTCACCAGATTGACTAGCATCTTCCCAAATAAAGTCATCCGCATCTAATGTATACTCTTCTTCTGTTTCTTCGTTGCGAATGGAATAAAACCCCATTAATGACATAACCACCTCTTCTAATTAAAATAACCTTCACAATAAACTAACAATATTTGATGGCAATTCGATGACATTTAGATTGCCTATACGTAATACTTTATGACACTCATACTTTAGAGTGCAAGCACTTGCTCAAATATATTTTGAATAATAAAAGCGTATTACTCAAATAACTTTTTTTCTTAAAGCTTTATTATTTCCAACTCGCTTTTTATCGTCAACACGTCGTTTCTTGGCATTGCGAGATGGCTTTGTTGCTCGCCTCGTTTTTTTTATTTTCACTGCATCTAAAATTAACTCTTTTAAACGCTTTAAAGCTTCTTCTCTGTTTTTCTCTTGAGTTCGATGCTCTTGAGACTTAATAATAATCACCCCATCTTCGGTTTTTCGATGGTCGGATAATGCTAATAAACGTTGCTTATAAAAATCAGGTAACGTAGAACTTTTAATATCAAAACGTAAATGAATAGCGGAATTAACTTTATTAACGTTTTGTCCCCCAGCTCCTTGCGATCTAATGGCTGTTAGTTGTAGTTGCCAGTCGGCAATCTCTACACCTGCTGAAATGGCTAATGGCATTATGACTCACCTGTTTTATTTTTTAAGTAATTCTGCTGATAAACATCTTTCGGTATATTAGCTACTTGAAAGTTAATCATTTCATCGAATACATCTAATAGAGGGATAAATTTTTCTGTGTCATTTTCTAGTTCGGATAAAAGGTAGTAACCAGCCTCAACCGTTGAAAGACCATCTTCACGGGGTGATTTTCTCAAGCGATAATTACTGCTTTTATTTTCAGTATTAAATGTGATTGTAGGTAACGTTTTTAGAAATGGGTTACTCATTAAAATTTTATAAGCTTTCTTCCAGCTACCATCGAGCAAAATAAACTGAGTTCGAGAGTTTATTTTCTTCATGGTGTGTAAATCAGCGACAGTACTTGCCGTTTCACTTGGGAAAACTAAAAATGTATTATCAAGATCAAAGTCAGTAGGATTAAAGACAGTGCCGATACTGAGCTGCACTTTAGATAAAGACAAATCTAAAATTCTTGCGGTACCAATGGCTTTTTTCTGTTCGCTTGGATCTTGTAATATATGCAAAAAGTATTGATTATTGAGCTCACAAATTGATCCACAAATACAAGCTACTAGTGCTTTGTTACACTGTTGACAAAATGCTCTTTTACTCATGTTTTCTACACTTCTCTTAAGGCTTTACTGATGCGCACAGTATTTATACATACAACACTCATTTTTATGCTTTGTTTCGCTATGTATGTTTTCCAAAATGAAACAAATCAGTGGTTTGCATATTATCATAACCTAGTAGCAAAAGGACAAGTATGGCGACTATTAACGGCACATTTATGCCATACAAATGGTTATCACTTGTTACTTAATAGCATTGGGTTAATTGTTGTTGTAACGCTTTTTATTAACACTTTTAAAAAATACTCTTTAATACCATTATCTATTTTTAGCGGGTTATTCATTGGCATCTCTTTGTTTTATTTTGAAAGTGATGTCCATTCCTATGTTGGCCTATCTGGTGTATTGCATGGGTTGTTTGCTTTTGCTGTTTGCGATGAACTAAAAAGAAAAGAAAAATGGGCCTATGCATTAGCAGTCGGCTTTACTGTCAAAATAAGCTGGGAACAATTAAATGGCCCATCAACTAATACAGAATCGTTAATTGCAGCAACAGTACTAATTAATGCTCATTTATACGGGGCAATAAGTGGTATTGTTTACTTTTTATTTACTCGCTTAAAAATATAATTAAATGAATAGTACTCATTTAATTATAAAAACTTAATATCATTATGCACAAAAAATAGAGCTGTGGTATGTTACACTAAGCTAATAATAACAAAGAGTTAATAATTACTGTAATAGTAAAAGCACTTTATAAGCTAATATCGGTAAAATATAAAAAAATTAAAAAATAAGTGCTATAAACACCCACATAGAGCAGTATGATATATGCTAAAAATAACACCTCTTTATAGCTCAACAGGATAGAGCACCCGCCTCCTAAGCGGATGATCGGGGTTCGAGTCCCTGTAAAGAGACCATTTACAAATTTACTGTGCATAATGGCGATAAATAAAAACTAATATTTGATTGATAGCTTACGCATTTTTAGATTTTATATAGTTGGGAATATGGATATAGTTAAAAACACAAATCTATTAAGTCACCAGAAAAATATCTTAACTAAAATCGCATTAGGAGAACACTTTGTTTCTATCATGGACAGTATTTGTTTAGCGATTGAAGAAATTATTGGTGACTCTTCAAAATGTTCAATACTAATTTTAAAGGAAAATCGCCTCTACCCAGTTTCAGCTCCAAGTCTCCCGTCAAAATATACCAAAATTATAACTGGGATTGAAATTGGGCCTAATATTGGCTCATGTGGTACAGCTGCCTTTAGTCAATCACCTATATTCGTTAGCGATATCTTAAAGTCGCCATTGTGGGAGAAGTATAGAGACCTCTCCACTCAATTTAACTTTAGATCTTGCTGGTCTATTCCCTTAATATCAATTCACTCCGAAATGTTCGGTACACTTTCTTTGTATAATGAAAAATCAAAAATACCTACAGATGAACAGATAGAGGTAATCGACTTTTTTGTTCATCTTGCTGCAATAACATATGAAAAGAAATCTCAGAAAAAACAAATAACTACACTAATAAATGATTTAAAAAAAACAAATGATAAATTAAATGCGTTTATTAAAGTACTACCTGATCCGGCATTTGTTTTAAGCCGTAGCGGAAAATATTTGGATATTTATGGTTCACAGAATGAACTATTAGCCAAACCATTAAAAACTTTAATCAATCAAAATATGCAAGATGTCTTTCCTCCAAAAGAAAGACAGATGGTATCTCATTTTATTAAACAAGCATTAGAAACAAATCAAGTACAAGTATTTGAATATGAACTTGAAGTAGAAAAAGGGCTACTTACTTTTGAAGGTAGAACTATTCCCATCAATGATGAAAAAAGCAATAAAAAAGCACAGGTATTGTGGTTAGCAAGAGATATTACAGCCCGTAAGCAAGCAGAGAAGCAAATTAACTCTTTAATTTATTATGATTACTTAACTAATTTACCTAACCGTCGGTTTTTAATTAACAAACTAACCTCTTATTTAAGTGAAGACATTAAAGCAGGCCGCTCTGGTGCTTTATTATTCTTAGATATAGATAATTTTAAGAGAGTTAACGACTCTTTAGGTCATAAAGCAGGCGACGATTTATTAATAGAATTAGCTAAACGTCTCAACAAAGTATTAAGGAAAAAAGATACATTAGCGAGAATTGGTGGGGATGAGTTTATTATTTTGCTAGAAGATGTAGGTGAAAATAACAAACAAATAAAAGAAAATACAATCAGAATAACAGAATTTTACCTTAGTATATTCAATGATAAATTCAACATTGATTTACTCTCTTTCCAAGTTTCAGGAAGTATAGGTATTTTCCTAATAGAGAACCTGAATACCTCCGCAGAAAAAATATTGCAATATTCAGATACAGCAATGTATAAAGCTAAAAATAAAAATGGCAATAGTTACAGTTTCTTCGAAGAACAATTTCAAACTTTATTAGGGAAACAAACCGAACTAGAGAGCGATATAATCAAAGCGATTGATAATGATGAGATTGTTGCATACTTCCAACCTCAAATTACCTTTGATGGGAATATAAAGAGCTGTGAAGCATTAATAAGATGGTTCCACCCCACTAAAGGTTTAATTACGCCTGATATATTTATTCCGATCGCTGAACAGTTCGGTCTTATTCAAAAATTACAAAATATTGTTCTAAAGGATATATGTATGCTCATTAATAAACTTGCTTCATTAAACTTAATAAATGAAACTTATAGTGTTGCTCTAAATATAAGCCAATATCAATTTGTAGCTGATAATTTAAAGAGTAATATCCTATCAATCATTAATGAATTTCATATACCTCCATCAAGAATTAAATTAGAAATTACAGAGTCTATGTTTTCACAGGATTTGGGACAAACGATTCAACAAATGCAAACATTGGTATCTGAAGGCTTTATATTCTCGATTGATGACTTTGGCACGGGCTACTCTTGTCTTTCAACACTTCAAACTTACCCGATAAGCGAACTCAAAATAGACAAAACTTTTGTAAACAACCTCACACAGAAGAATATAACTGCTTTACCTATTATAGAAACCATCATAAATCTAGCATCCAACCTAAACATGTCAGTTGTTGCCGAAGGTATTGAAACAAAGGAACAATTTGAAGCATTAAAAGATAAGGGAGTTGATACTATACAAGGCTATTATATCGCTAAACCTATGTCGGCAGAAGATTATTTAATTTGGCATAGTCAAAATTCATAAACTTAAGTACCACCACTTTAAATGATACTTTAATAACTACACATTTTTCTTCATCAAGGTAAATGTAGTGGTCAACTAATTCCGGACATTAAATTAAGGTTTTCTTCCGCTTTCGCA
>NZ_JBAKAZ010000050.1:0-23292 GCF_038155185.1 Psychromonas aquatilis | reverse complement strand
TGTGCTTTAGGGATTGGATGAAACTGACCAGTTAATTTTACAGATTGGTATTAATAGCTAAAGAAGAGGGGAGTAAGAAAAAACGATTATATTTGAGTACTTGAACTAAAGCTGAATGTGGCTAAATGTAAAGTGTGGTGATTAATGTGATGTTCTAGGAGCAAGATAACCTATCTCTTAGGTGCAAAGAGATAGGTTCATTATTGAGGCAAAGGAGAGGTTATTTACTCTTGATAGTAATACTTTGTGTACTTTTACTGCAGCAAAGTAACACTTCTTTATCTCTTAAATAGGCCATCGGAGTTGTCTGATAGTTGACTTCTCCAGATTCTATAACTGAACAACACGCACCACAATATCCATCTCTACATTGGAACTCAACAGGCACGGCCTGCGACTCTAAATTTTCAAGCAGTGTCTTTTGAGTATCCAAAGGATATTGTTTGTTGTTATAAGTCAGTGTAGGTTTCATTGGCACTTATTACAGTTCAAAGGTACTGAGTTCTTCACTGTCAACAATACTATTGATTTGACCCACTAAATAAGAACTGATTTCAGCTTCTTGTGGTGCAACTTGTACGTTATCACTAACTAACCAATGGTTGATCCATGGGATAGGGTTTGTTTTAACTTCAAACGGTGCTTCGTAACCAATTGCTTGCATACGTTGGTTAGCAATATATTCAACATACTGACAAAGAATGTTCTCGTTTAAGCCGATCATTGAACCGTCTTTAAACAGGTATTGTGCCCATTCTTTTTCTTGTTCAGCCGCTTTTAAGAAAATCTCACGTCCTTCAGCAAAACATTCAATCGCGATTTCAGCCATTTCTGGATCATCTTTACCGTCTGCCCACAGATTTAACATTTGCTGTGTTGAGTTTAGGTGTAATGCTTCATCACGGGCGATTAGCTTGATGATTTTAGCGTTACCTTCTAATAAATCACGCTCAGCAAAAGCAAATGAACAAGCAAATGATACGTAAAAACGAATTGCTTCTAGTGCGTTGATTGAACAAACACATAGATACAGTTTCTTTTTGATATCACGTAACGTTAGTTTTTCTGTTTTACCTTCAAGATTCACGTAAGGCACTTCATTTTGTGCTAATCCATGTAATTGCATAAATTGCACTGCATGGATTAGACCGTCGTAATAAAATGAAATATCAGTGGCACGTTTTTGAATCTCTTCATTGTTCACGATATCTTCAAAGACTTCATTTGGGTCAGTGAATAGATTACGTAAAATATGCGTATAGCTACGGCTATGAATTGTTTCTGAAAACGACCAAGTTTCAATCCAGGTTTCTAATTCAGGTAATGAAACAATAGGTAATAGCGCCATATTAGGGCTACGGCCTTGGATTGAGTCTAATAATGTTTGGTATTTTAGATTCGAAATGAAAATGTGTTGCTCATGATCTGGTAGATTTAAGAAATCAATACGGTCACGAGTTACATCAATTTCTTCAGGACGCCAAAAGAAAGAAAGTTGTTTTTCTATGAGTTTTTCAAATACTTCAAATTTTTGTTGGTCATAACGCGCCACGTTAACCGGGTTACCAAAGAACATAGGTTCTTTCATTGCATCGTTGGAAAGGGTAGAGAAAGTTGTGTAAGCCATGTGACTCTCCGTGGTAAATTATTGTTGGGTATACTATACGGATGAGCTTGCATTTTCTATCACTTTAAAGAGAAAAATATCCGTTAGACTATTTCTTCCGCTTAAAAGGCATGTTCAATAATCCCCACAGATGCGCATTGTCTTTAGCATCCGGAAATTCAGTAATCCCAATATCAATTTCTAGGTCAGGCTTGGTTGCGCTTGCTGAGTAACTACCGAATAAACGGTCCCACCAAATTACACTAAAACCATAGTTGGAATTACTCTCTTTGAATAGCTGGCTGTGATGAATGCGATGTAGAATTTGAGTCATTAAAACTAATCGTGTGACCGCTTCTACTTTTGCAGGTAAACGAATATTAGCGTGATTAAATAACGCAAAACCATTGAGCAATACTTCAAATAAAATAACAGCAAACGCAGGAACGCCTAATATAAAAATCGCTAACGCTTTTATCATTAAACTGGCAATTATCTCTAGCGGATGAAAGCGTAATCCGGTGCTGCTATCTACATGCGTATCAGCGTGATGCACTTTATGCAGCTGCCACAATAAAGGTATTTTGTGGAAGAGTCTGTGTTGCCAATAAATGAGCATATCTAAGAGCAATAAACTCAGGGTAATAACTAACCATTCAGGCAGCACAACCAGATTGAATAATCCTATTTTTTGCTCAGTAAAAAATAAAGCTAAGCCCATTAATCCTAAAGGAAAGGCTAGTCTTGCCGATAAACCTGAGATAAATACAATGCCAAAATTACCCGCTAAACGCATTTTTTGAGAAGGTGCATTGGGTTTAGTAGGTAATTGACGGGCAGGGAAGAGTCTTTCTACCGTAAACATCACCGCTAAAATAGTAATAAAAATAATCAGTCTGAGTTGAGCATCATCAACCATGTTTATTTCTCAGTATCTGCTTGATGTGATTTAAGTGTTTTATAGCCACCATGAATTCGGGTAAATACCGTCATCGCACCTAATAAAGCAAACAGGTACGCTAGCGCTGGGAAGTATTGTGGCCAAATACAAAATGCCACAAAAAACGCGATAGTTTCAGTACCTTCTGTTAACCCATTAATAAAGTAAAAGCTTTTATTGGCAAATTGTGGACGGTCTAAATTTAACTTTTCAGCGGGAATGGCAAAGGCTAAAAAAGTGGAGCCCGTACCAATAAATACTGCTAATAACACTGCCGCAGGTAAAGCATTAAACGCTGGCTCTGCGATTGCAAAACCGACCGGAATTGCAGCGTAAAATAAGAAGTCGACACAGATATCTAAAAAGCCGCCAGCACTGGTACTGTTATTTTGATAGCGCGCTAAAGCACCATCTAAACCATCTAAAATACGGTTAATCACAATCATCACCAGCGCCGCAGTCCATAACTTATAAGCGAGTAATGGCACCGCAAGTATACCGATTACAAAGCCAATTAAGGTGACTTGATCTGGTGTAACGCCACGTTTGTCTAATGTTTTAACCACTGGCATTAACAATGGTTTGATAACTGGTGTGATAAATCTATCTAACATCTGCTTCCCGTTTTACTACAATTAAATGAGTTTATCTAAGGTGATCACTTTGCCTTGTGCGGCAATCGCATCACTTTCATCATGTGTCACCATTACACCCGGTAAACTGTGACGTTGAATTTCTTCAAACACAAGCTGACGTGTTTCTTGACGTAGCTGACTGTCGAGTTTACTAAAAGGTTCATCTAATAAAATGGCCTTTGGTTTACTTAATAATACACGCAGTAGGGCGACACGCGCTTGTTGACCGCCCGATAAACTTTGTGGGCAACGTCTTTCCATCCCCTTTAAGCCGACTCGTTTAAGCGCATCACTGATTTCATCAAGCCTATCTTGTTTATTACCCTTTGGCATCGCAAAAGCGATATTGCCTTCTACTGTAAGGTGAGGGAATAACAGTGGATCTTGGTATAACAAACCAATATGACGCTGGTGGCTAGGCGTACTAGAAACATCGACACCATTTAAGTAAAGCTTACCTGTTGCCTCGAACTCATTAGGTAACATGCCAACTAACCAGTTTAAGAGCGTTGATTTACCACTGCCAGAAGGGCCCATAATGGTTAAGACCTGGCCCCCAATGATTTCCTCATTTAATGACAGTAATATTTTATCTTGCTGTTTTAATTGTAATTTATCGATAACCAGTGACGGTATTGTGATTGATTTCATCTAAGTTCCTATGCACGTGCACGTGATAAAATTTTCGGCGTTAACCAAGCTAGAATAAAGAATAAAGCCGGTAGCAGCATTTGCATTAATGCATAAACAGCGCTTGCTCGACGGCTTGCACCATTGGCTAAAGTGACCGCTTCCGTGGTGATCGTATTAATACGACCAGCACCCGCTAATAGCGTTGGTAAATATTGACTAAAGCTAATGGCCAGACCCAGTGCACTCGCGATTAAAATAGGTGAAATCAGCAGAGGCAATTTCAACTGCCAGAATATTTTAGAAGGTGGCGCACCTAAGCTCGCTGCCACTGAACTAAAGCGTGGGTCTAAGCGACGGTAACTATTGGCTAAGGATAAAAATACATAAGGCAATACAAATAAAAGGTGAGTGAATATCACGTTTAAATAAGTATGTTGGCTATTCACTTGCTCAAACATCCATACCAAGCCAAATAAGAAAGCAATGCTTGGTATCAACAAAGGGAGATAGATAATTAAACCACTAACCGCTGATATAGTTTTATTGCTTTGCTGCTCAGACTCTAATGCTAACAATGTTAAAATGATCGCTAATAGCGTACTGCTAAAAGCAATGATTAGCGTATTGAACAGTGGTGTTTGCATTTGTGTGAATGCCGATTGCCAATGCATTGTCATAAATTGATCTGGAAAAATATTAGGGTAAGACCAAAAGCCAGCAAAAGACCAAAGCACCATGCCCAGTAAGGCAAAAGCAATGGTACTGATCATAATAAAGGTGATCACATCGGTAAAACGTTTAATGATCATACCGCCGTGTTCACGCTCACCATTAGTTAACCATGAAGCACTGCATTTTTTCACCAGTAGCTCAATACCCCACCATGTTAATAGCAATGAAAGCGTGACAAGAATTTGGATCACAGCGCCCGATGAAGCCTTAATACGTAAGCTTAAATCAACATCGTTAAACCATTGCATAATGGCAACAGCTAACGTTGGCGGCGTATTTGGACCAAGAATTAATGGGATTTCAACACTGGCACTTGAGTAGGCGAGTACCGCTAAAATAGGCAAACGCATGTAACCATACAAACTAGGCAAGATAACTTTAAAGAAGCCGGTCATTGGGCAATAACCTAAACTCGAAGCGACTTTATGCTGTTGCTTGAGCACTTTACCTATCTCAGGCTGTGCGAGCACACCTAATGCAATCAATAGTAAAAAGGGCAGTTCTTTTAAGGCTAACCCTAAAATGATGCTTAAACCATAAGGGTCATGAGGAAATAACCAATCTGGTGGCGTATCCCAGCCAGTTAACCATGGTGAGAAAAGGCGCGATAAAAAGCCCGATGGCGCAATTAAAAAACCAATGGCAATCGCTGCGGCCGCATGTGGAATAACTAAGATAGGGCCTAATAAGCGTTGGATGCGTTTCAACCATGGGCTATTAAAGTAACTAGCCAGTATTAACACGGTAATAAAAAAGGCTAATAAAGTACTGATTAAACTGGTGCCGTAACTCAGTAACAACATTCGTTCTATACCTGGCGTTGCAAATAATTCAGCAAAACCAAATAAACCAAAGTCAGTAGAGCCTAATGCTGGAAACCAACCAAAAGCAGGTAATAAAACACCTAATAATCCCCCTAGAACAGGAAGAACCAGTAGTCCCATCATTATTGTTGGACTAGTGCGAACGGTGCGCGTAAAAAGCGTATTAGCAACAATCATTATTGTACTCCATAACGAGCAAGCCATTGCTTAGTGATCACGGCAGACCAGCTAGGGTGCAATTCGCTTAATAAGCGGGTGTTATCAACATTAATGATATTGGCACTTAAATGTTGTTTTTCAGTCATATCAAAATAAGCGTGTTGTGTTGGTGAAAGCTGTGATAAATCTAATACACTACTGTCGCCCCACACTGAGGTTTGTTGCTTTTTAGCTTGCGCTTCAGGGCTGAGTAAAAAGTTAGCCACTAGTTTGGCGCTGTCTAAGTGTGGAGAATTATAAGGAATTGCAACAAAGTGAATATTACTTAAACTGCCATCGAGCATACGATAACTGCGTGTACTATCAGGGAGGTCATAACGGGCAATGGCAGAGGGAATTTCTGCAGCGGAGAAGGTAAAAGAAACCTGCAGTTCTCCATCACCACTTAGGCGACGTAAGGCCAAACCGTTAGAAACAAAATGATGCCCTTTACGCCATAGGTTAGGATGTAAATCATCTAAAAAAGCCCATAATGCCGGTAAAATCTGTGCTTCACTTTCTGCAGTAGCCGCTTGATAAAGTTTATTTTTGATATCGTCTGGCTGATTCTCATTTAAAATAATTAGAGCATATTTTAAAAAGCTCATTCCTAAAAACTCAGGTGGTTTAGGGTAAGTAAATCGACCGGGATGTTGTTTTGTCCAGCTCAGTAATTCAGCTAGCGTTTGTGGTGGCTGTTCGACTTTTAAACTGTCGTAATAAAAGGTGAGGGCAGCTTGTCCCCAAGGTGCTTCCATCCCTTCGGTGGGTACACCAAAATCACGGGTCATGGCCGGATTATTTTCTGGGTTAGTAAGCGCAAAGTTAGGCAGTTTATCAGCCCAATCCAATGCTAATAATTTATGTTTAGCCATCGAAGCAAAATTGGCTCCGTTGATCCAAACCAGGTCAACTTGACCATTTCGGTGGTTGCTAGCAGACTTTTCAGCCAGTACTCGGCTGACTGCTTCACTGGTATCAGTGAGTTTTACATGGTGTAAATCAATGTCATATTGTTGCTTAACTTGCTTCGCAACCCATTGAATATAATTGTTTATTTGCTGGTCACCCCCCCAAGCATGAAAGTAGACACTCTGTTGAGTGCCTCGCATTTCAATATTTTCCCACATCGCGGTGCTATGAGAAGTTTCCACAGCAGAACTAAACTGTGGAAACAGCAAAAATAAACAACAAAGTAATTTATAAAAGCCAGCAAAACGGTGCTGGCCAATGTAATTAACGAATCGCATTTAGATTCCAATCGTAATCTAAGAATTTCACTTTAAACTTTTGTGCCTTAAGTACCGACTGCTGTTGCTCAGTTAATTGCAACGCATCAACATATAAGTTTAAAAAGCCTTGTATCGATTGTGTTCCTCTAAACCCTGCTTCAAAGTCTTCGCCATACCATTTAAAAATAGACGATAAATAGAGGTTATTATCTTTGATATAGTTACGGCTTGAGTCAGTTAAAAAGCGAACCGCTTGTTGTGTTAATTGCTGCTCTAGTTTATCCGCAGTATACGCTTCTTCACGTAATGCAGGACAACCGATACTTGCACAGTTAACCGCAAAGTGGATACGCGGATCGTTATAACGATCACTACCGCGGATCAAACCATGCTCAATATCATTTAAACTGACCGTTTTACCTAACAACGGAATAAACTCTTTATCCCAAGGTGAGTTAAATACGCTTCCTAGATCTTTAATTGAATCTAAATCTGGGTATTCAGTTAAGATAAATTCAACTGTCCATGCATTATAAGCATTGATCAAGAAAGCTAACTGCTTGTCTTTTGACCAAGCATCAAACTCTGCTTGTGTTGTTTCAGCTAATTTATCGAGGTACGTTTGTAATGTAGCTTCTTGTTGTTTAAAACCAGCGTAATCAACGGCGGTACTATGGCCTTGGTTGATTGGCGTAATATGCTCTGCCAGTAAGTTAGTCCAAGTGCTGTGTAAGTTGCCAGCTGTTTCTGCGTAAGCAGTACTAAGCATTGAACTACTTAGTATTGCTGCACCTAAGGTGAAGCGCACCAGGGCGCTTACCTTGTTAGTCGTGTGTTGGATCATCGCTTTCATTAACCACGTCTCCATGTATGGTATTTCTCTAACCAATTTAGAACGGTTTGTGGTGCATGATTTCGTTTCCATTCACCTGCAGCGTACTTATTACCTTCAGCCCATGTTGGGTAGCTGTGAATAGTACCTAAGATTTTATTAAGCCCTAAGCCGTGTTTCATTGCTAATACAAACTCTGCAATTAAGTCACCAGCGTGTTCAGAAACAATGGTTACGCCTAGGATTTTATCTTTACCTTTTGGAGTAATAACTTTAATAAAGCCTTTGGTTGCACTGTCTGTGATTGCTCGGTCTAACTCTTCAAAATCAAAACGGGTGATTTCATAATCAATACCTTTTTGTTTTGCTTCGTCTTCATTAATACCAACACGTGCTACTTCTGGGTCGATAAAGGTTGTCCATGGGATCACGCGGTAATCCACTTTAAATTTCTTCAAGTTACCAAACAGACCATTTACCGCAGCGTACCAACCTTGGTGTGCAGCAACGTGTGTGAATTGGTAAGGACCAACAATATCACCCGCAGCAAAGATGTTAGGGTACAGCGTTTCTAAGTACTCGTTAGTCACGATAGTACGGTTCGTTTCAATACCTAGCTCTTCTAAGCCGTAGCCTGTTAAGCGTGCGCTACGACCTACAGCACATAATAATTGGTCGTATTCAATTTCAATCTCTTCATCGTTGTGTTTAACAATGATAAATTTCTTACCATCTTTTGTTTCACAGCGTAATGCTTGATGTGACGTTAAGATGTTTACACCACTTTCTTTTAGTGATTCTGTCGCGAATTCAGACACTTCAAGATCTTCTTTGATCATGATGCGCTCTGCCATCTCAATTTGTGTCACGTTCGAGCCTAAGCGAGCGAAGCTTTGTGCTAATTCAGAACCGATTGGACCACCACCTAATACTACTAGTTTCTCTGGTGGAGTATCTAATTTAGCGAACTCAGTCCATAACGTATCACTGGTTACATAACCTGTTTCTTCAATACCTGGTAGTGGTGGAACAAATGGACGAGCACCGGTTGCGATAACAATAGTACGCGTGGTTAATTTCTTCTTAGTACCATCTTCGTAGCTAATTTCTACTGTCCAAGGGTCAATAATTTTTGCGTAACCTTTTTCTACTTCTACGCCTAAATCTGTGTAACGTTCAACACTGTCATGCGGTGCAACGTCAGCAACCACTTGATGTACACGTTCCATTACTTTTTTGAATGAGAACTGTGGCGTTGTATCTTCTAAGCCGTAGTGGTGAGCATTTCTAATTTGCTCTGCAATTTTTGCACTTTTGATGATCGCTTTACTTGGTACACAACCATAGTTTAGACAGTCACCACCCATTTCTCCGGCTTCAACTAAGGTTACTTTAGCTTTAACGGCTGCAGCGATGTAACTCGTTACTAGGCCACCTGCGCCAGCGCCAATAACAACCATATTACGGTCAAACTTAGCTGGTTTAGTCCAGTTTTTGTAGACTTGACGTTTTTTAATCATATTAACAATACCTTTTGCAATAAGTGGGAATATACCGAGTAGAACAAATGAAACGATTAAGCCAAAAGACAAGATGCCTGATAGGCTATCGATTTTAGCTAGTTGTGTACCTGCATTAACAAAGATAAACGTACCGGCTAACATACCAATTTGGCTTACCCAGTAGAATGTCCAAGATTTAAGTGCAGTGACACCCATTAATAGGTTGATAAGGAAGAATGGGAAGATAGGTACTAAACGTAAAGTGAATAAGTAAAATGCACCTTCTTTCTTGATCCCTTCATCAATAGCGGCCAAACGCTCTGGAAAACGTTGTTTTAGTGAATCACGTAATAAGTAGCGTGATACTAGGAACGAACATAACGCACCAATACTAGAAGCAAATGACGCAATCACTAAGCCTTCAAATAGACCAAATAGGGCGCCTGCTGCAAGTGTTAAAATAGCGGCACCTGGTAAAGCAAGTGCTGTTACCAATACATATAAGACAAAGAAACCACCAATAACCAATACAGGCGACTGTTCACGTAATGTTGTGAATTGGTCCATGGAGCCTTTTAACCCATCTAAGGTTAGTAGCTGGTGTAAATTAAAGTGAAAAAACAAACCTATTAATAGGATTGCTAATATCAACAGTACAATCTTCTTTATCATAATTTTTACCTTTGTATTGATAACGCCAAGTCTGACGATCTAATGTTTAATTTCGTTATAGAAAGTTCAAATAAAAAGACCCAGGTGTACTTAAATTAATTTCATATTTAATTAATTTTTTTATTTAGGGTAAGAAAAAGGGGAAAGCTAGGTTTAAAAATGGCATAAAAAAAAGGATGTGTCTATAACACATCCTTTTTTTTGTTTATGGCTTAACAGGTTATGTTAGATTTTACACGCACCGCCAGCACAGCTGTCGTCTTCGATAACTTTCTCGTCATCTGCACCATCACGGGTGTTATGGTAATACAGCGTTTTTAAGCCCATTTTGTAAGCTGTTAACAGATCTTTAAGCAGCGTCGTCATTGGTACTTTACCGTCTTGGAAACGCTTCGGATCGTAGTTTGTATTCGCTGAAATCGCTTGGTCAACAAACTTTTGTATCAGGCCAACAATTTCTAGGTACCCTTGGTTACTTGGGATATCCCATAGTAGCTCGTAATTCTGTTTGTATTTTTCATACTCAGGAACAACCTGTTTCAAAATACCATCTTTACTTGCTTTAATGCTGATAAAACCACGTGGTGGCTCAATACCATTTGTCGCATTCGAGATTTGGCTTGATGTTTCTGATGGCATCAATGCTGACAGGGTAGAGTTACGTAAACCGTCTTTAACGATATCGGCACGTAATGTTTCCCAATCTAAGTGGTACTCTTCATCACAAATTTTATCTAGCGATTTCTTATAAGTGTCTAGTGGTAAAATACCTTTAGCATAATTAGTTTCATTAAACTTAGGACATGCACCACGCTCTTTTGCCAAGTTATTTGATGCTTTCAATAAGTAATATTGGAAAGCTTCAAATGTTTTGTGCGTCAAGTTATTCGCGCTACCGTCAGAGTATTTAACACCATTTTTAGCCAGGTAATAAGCATAGTTAATAACGCCTATACCTAGTGTACGACGTGCCATACTGCTTTTCTCGGCAGCAATAAGCGGATAATCCTGGTAATCCAGTAAGTTATCTAATGCACGTACGGTTAACTCAGTTAGCTCTTCCATCTCTTCTAAAGATTCTATCGCACCTAGGTTGATAGCAGACAGAGTACAAAGTGCAATTTCACCTTCATCATCGTGTATATGTGTTAATGGTTTTGTTGGCAATGCAATTTCTAAACATAAATTACTTTGACGAACAGGCGCCACTTTACTATCAAACGGACTGTGCGTATTACAGTGGTCAACATTTTGAATATAAATTCGACCGGTACTCGCACGCTCTTGCATTAATAGAGAAAATAGATCTACTGCAGAGATTTTACTTTTACGAATTGAGTCATCTGCTTCATATTGTAAGTAAAGACGCTCAAACTCTTCTTGATCTTCAAAGAAGGCATCGTATAACCCCGGTGTATCAGAAGGGCTGAATAACGTGATCTGTTTTTTGTCGATTAAACGTTGGTAGAATAGGTGGCCTAACTGTACACCGTAATCAAGGTGTCGAACTCGGTTTGAGTCGATGCCTCGGTTATTTTTTAATACCAATAATGATTCAACTTCTAAGTGCCAAATAGGGTAGAAGACAGTTGCTGCACCACCACGTACGCCACCTTGTGAACAAGATTTTACAGCTGTTTGGAAGTGCTTATAAAAAGGAATACATCCTGTGTGGTAAGCTTCACCACCACGAATGGTACTACCCATTGCACGAATTCGACCAGCATTAATACCGATACCAGCACGTTGAGATACATACTTTACAATCGCGCTTGACGTTGCATTGATTGAATCCAAGCTATCGCCTGACTCAATTAATACACAAGAGCTGAATTGACGAGTAGGTGTACGTACACCTGACATGATCGGTGTTGGTAATGAGATTTTAAACAGTGATGTAGCATCATAGAAACGCTTCACATAATCTAATCGTACATCTTTATCGTAATCAGAGAATAGACAAGCCGCAACAAGCAGGTACAAGAACTGCGCACTTTCATAAATTTCACCGGTTACACGGTTTTGAACAAGATATTTCCCTTCAAGCTGTTTAACGGCCGCGTAAGAGAATTTTAAATCACGTTTATGATCGATGAACTTATTCATCTCTTCAAATTCTTGTTTGGTGTAATCTTGAAGTAAATGTGCATCATATTTACCTTTAGAAACCATTTTACTTACATGCTCAAATACGCTCGGTGGAGTGAAGCGTTGGTAAGCACGTTTACGTAGATGGAATACAGCCAAATGAGCAGCTAAATATTGGTAATCTGGCGATTCTTCTGAGATTAAATCTGCCGCTGCTTTAATGATGGTTTCATGGATGTCATCAGTACGAATACCATCATAAAATTGGATATGTGAATTCAATTCTACCTGTGAAACTGAAACGTTATGAAGACCTTCTGCAGCCCATGTTATTACACGATGGATTTTTTCTAGGTCAATATTTTCTTTGGTACCATTTCGCTTTGTAACAGATAGGTTCTTATTCATGTTGTGACGGCCTTCCTTCATTTTGGTAATAGCAAAGTAATGCATTATCAAGGTAAATAATGCATTACTTTGCTCTAGTGTTAGTTGCTCAAATAAAACACAAGATATAGTGTTGCTTTAAATAAGGAGACACAAGATAAAGCTTTTTGAAATAATTTCAAGGGATAAGTTTTGTTAAATTAGTGGATAAAAGTGTGGACAAATTAAGATGCTTTATTATGGTTAGTACTCACTAACAAAACGTTTCAAGTCAGCTCTGTTTTATATAAATTGCAATCATTATTTTAGATTTTTTTTCAGTATAGAAATAAATATTTTTAAAAAATTAATTGTGTAAAGGGCTAGGTTGTGCATCTTCACATTCAAATTTTTTATCGATTTATCTATCGTTTTTTTAGTGAAAATCGATAGTGTTTTATAGGTTAAAACTATCTTGATTATGTAAGCCAATTCCTCCTAATTATTGTCGCTTAATAAGCGTTAAATAACCGTAAATAAGATAGCTAAAAGTAAGTAGTATAGATTGCTGAAAAAGCGATAAAAATGCGCTTATTTACGGCTAGTAAATGCAGTTAAATCAGCTAAACCAACCGCAATAAGAATGCCTTAGATAGGATTATGATTAAGCGCTGCTAATCTTAGGCATTGTCAATAAATTGGCTAACTTGCTCTGTCTGTAATGGCCTAACTAAACGAGCGACTTCTTTACCATCACGTAAATAGATCAATGTTGGCCACAGTTTGACTTTAAATGCTCGCCCTAAAGGTTTTCCTCTACCATCTGTTATTTTTAAGTGGGGCAGTTCAGGATGTAGATTGAGTGCTGCTTTGATCGGATCATGTGCCGCTTGGCAATGACCACACCAAGATGTGCCAAATTCTATTATGATCTCACCCTGTAAATCGGCTAGTTGCTCAAAGGTGATGGTTTCTTCTTGGTAGTCAGGCTTTAAGTCTAATTCGCTTATGTTCATGTTACCTCCGATGATAAGTACTTTGATAATAGGTGCTTTGATAATAATGCACTGGATAATAATTAACTAGGTGATAAGTACTTTGATAGTAATGCACTGGATGATAATTAACTAGGCGATAAGTACTTTGATAATAAGTGCTTTGATAATAACGGACTGGATGATAATTAATTAGGCGATAAGTACTTTGATAATAATACCAATTATATTAAATAAGTGATCTAAATTTTGCGCAGAAAAAATGACTTAGTTTAAGGCGTAATTTGAGTTAAATAGTTGTTCTATTTGCGAAAATTACAACGAAGAAATAAGTTATTTTAGCAAGTAAAATAGATCAGTTAATTAGTGTGATTGGTATAATGCACTGGATGATAATTAACTAGGCGATAAGTACTTTGATAATAATGCACTGGATGATAATTAACTAGGCGATAAGTACTTTGATAATAACGGACTGGATGATAATTAACTAGGTGATAAGTGCTTTGATAGTAATGGCTTGGATGATAATAGACTAAATGATATGACTGACTGCTAAAGGTTTCATTATAAAGTGCTGTGTCCTGCTCAAGTTATCTTGAATAATTCGATAACCTAGCAGCAGAGCAACAGCACTTTTTGATCAATACAGTTAAAGCTTATGCACTTTCTTTAACAGATGATTCATTACGATCGTAAATTTCTTTATCAAATTCACCTTCGCTTTTAGCAACAAGTAATGAAACCATCATGTCACCACAAATATTAACGGTTGTACGAGCCATATCAAGAATACGGTCAATACCGGCAACAATTGCAAGTCCTTCTAATGGTAAACCTACAGTCGTTAATACCAATGAAAGCATGATAAGGCCTGCACCAGGTACACCAGCAGTACCAACAGACGCTAATGTCGCTGTTAATATAATAGTAATGTAATCTGAAGAGCTAAGGTCGATGCCAAACGCTTGCGCGATAAATAAAGCACAAACACCTTGGTATAAAGCAGTACCATCCATGTTGATAGTCGCACCCAGTGGTAATACAAAACTTGAAACACCTTTTGATACACCTAATTCTTCACGAGATGCTTTGATCGTCGCTGGAAGCGTACCAGAGCTACTTGTTGTAGTGAAAGCAACTGCAGCAGGGTTCATCAAGCTTTTTAAGTAACGTACAGGGTTTAAGCGACCTAGTAGGGCAATCACACCACTGTAGAAAACAACCACATGCAGTACAGCACCCAAATAAACAACTGAAATCACTTTAACCAAAGGTAATAGTACATCTGCACCGTATTTACCAGAAACCCACGCCATTAGACCGAATACACCATAAGGTGCTAACTTCATGACTAATTCTGTTAGCTTGTACATCGCCTCTGCAAGGCTTTCAAATAGTTTAATTGCAGGGGTTGCTTTTTCACCAATTAATGCCAACGATACGCCAAGACCAATTGCAAATACGATGATTTGTAAAATGTTACCCGCAGCTAATGCACCGACTGGATTTTTAGGGATCATATTTAATAAGGTTTGCACAAAAGTTGGTGCATTTGGAATAGCAGCATCAGAAACAGTCGCCACCATACCTAAGCCTGCGCCTGGTGTGAAAATAGTCGCAAGGCCTAGACCAATAGTAATAGCGAATGCTGTTGTCCCTAAATAAAGCACGATCGCTTTAAGACCAATTCTGCCCATTTTTTTAGTATCTTGCATTGACGTGATACCGACAATAAGTGAGAAGAATACTAATGGCACAATAAGCATTTTAATTGCGTTGATGAATAAAGTACCTAATGGCTTCAGTACTTCTGCACTTGGACCCATGAAAGTACCGACTATCACGCCAAGAATCATTCCGATCAGGATTTTCTTCCATAGCTCTAAGCGAGACCACACTCCACCAGTTTTTGTTTTGTTATTCATAATATATCCATATGTCGTTAAAGTAATAAAAAAAGAATTTTTAATAATGTAAAGTTTAAGAAGTGGCACATCATAATCACTTGGCATGCTAATTGATATAGGTTAAATGTTAATTGATGTAGATTGGTTTTTATTTTATTTGTGAAAATAATAGCAATTCAATTCATTGCAAGATAGGTAATGTTTCACAAGGGCTGTTGATAAAATCTGATAACGAGAAGTAGCTACCAAAATAGCGATAGTCATTTTATATTTACGCTACGCAACCTGCTTGCATATAAGTACGAAAGCAGGTTATATCTAGCGTAATAGAGTCTTTGTTTGTTGCTTGTTAGCTTAGTTGTTCTCAAGTACAGGTGTTAAATAGCTTGCGCCAAGCTGACGCATTTGTCGTTTAATCCAAAGCACTTTTTGATTAAGCTCTGCGCTTAAGCGTCGAGGGTCGCGCGTACGTGGACTAGGTAACAACACCGCCAGTTGAGCAGCCTCACGCTGGCTAATTTGACTAGCCGATTTACCAAAGTAGTATTGACTGGCAGCTTCCACGCCATAAACCCCTTTGCCAAACTCAGCAATATTCAAATACACTTCTAGAATACGCTTTTTAGTCCAAATCGCTTCTAAACTCAGTGCTAATCCTGCTTCTAAGCCTTTACGAACAAAGCTACGGCCAGACCAAAGAAAGATATTTTTAGCGGTTTGTTGGGTGATAGTACTCGCACCACGCAGACCGCCACCATCATCATATTGTTCAATTGAACGCATTATTTCAGTGAAATCGACACCGTGGTGAATTGGAAAACGTTGATCTTCAGAAGCGACAATAGCCAATGGCATATGCGCAGGGAGTTGATCAATACTCAGCCATTTTTGTGTCACAGGGTAGGGGCTTTGCAACATAAATGATGAGGTCGGCAAAGGAACAAACCGAAACAACAGTAAGAACAGTGCTAAGAAAAGCAATACACGCCACACTATCGACCATATTATGCTTAAAAAACTAAATTTACGCTTTGCCATTGATTATCTCTAATTAATATTAATAAGGTTCCTTTTTATTAGTAAAAGGAGACAACGTCATATCATGCCACATTTTTGATTTTTTATCTTGATCATTAGAAGGCGTTGAATCAATTGATAAAGTGAATGATATTAAGTGCTTAAATGGACGTGGATTAAATAGGCTTAGCTAAAAATCGCTTTGCTTAATATAAAGAGGTGTTAAGCGGGCAAAGGGCATAAAAAACCTTGAAGCTGAGCATCAAGGTTTTATAGGCAAGAGAAAATGCGCTTAATGTTTTTTTGCTTTTTGTGAAACGTTGTCTAAGTAACCCATCACAAAAGCAGAGAGTACAAAGGTTAAATGGATAATGACGTACCACATTAGCTTATCATTCGCGACGTTTTCAGCATCCATAAAGACTCTTAACAGATGAATTGATGATATTGCGACAATCGCGGCAGCGACTTTATTCTTAAGTGACCCCGAATCGATAGTCCCTAACCAAGCAAGTTTTTCTTTATTTTCATCAATATCTAATTTAGAAACAAAGTTTTCATAGCCGGCGAACATCACCATCACCAGTAAGCCACCAACTAACGTCATATCAATCAGTGATAATAAAAGTAAAACAAGATCATTTTCCGTTACCGTAAGGATATTTGGTAATAAATGAATTAATTCTTGGAAAAACTTAACTGATAGTGCAAGCAACCCTAAGGACAGCCCTAAATAAATAGGTGCTAATAACCAACGGGAGGAGTAAATAAGGTTTTCAATAAAACGTTCCATAAGGCCCAACTTAGTAATGAATAAAGTACGAGAATATATACTGCTATTGAAAAGATGCAATCATAAAAGGGTGATTTATCCTAAGAAAGTGTGCGCTGCGTTAATGGGCATATAGCTTGGTATTATATTTTTATTTATACACGTTCTATCTTAACTTTTTTAAACTCTCTTAATGCTCGAGAGCCTTCTGGGGATATGAGGTTAATAAGATAATTCTCCGTTGCTAGTAAATCAGCAGCTTCACATAAACTAGAAACGTAAACTTTATTTATAGCTCTGTTTGTCTTGTTGCCTTTAACAGGAGATGATGCTTTTTTGTTTAGTACATAACGACCTTGTGAATCAGTTTTAGCTACAAATAATTTGCCTTTAACAGATCCTCTTGTACCTATTGCAGTAATACTTTTTACTTTTACAGTCATGATAATAATTCCGATACCTGTTAAATATATAACAGTGCTATTAAGCCGATTTATTCTGTATTTACAGTGGAAAAACAGAATAGTTTATTTTTATAAAGTTGGCATCACTTTAGTGTAATAAGCTTTGAAATCAAGTGATTAAATAAAAATATTATTCAACTTTTGGTTTGGTGAAGGCTCGTCTGCGCTCGTTGTAGACACTTTAATTCTCCTGCGCTAATTTCGCCTTGTCGGCGACCTACTTTCTTTTATCAGAAAATAAAGTAGGCAAAGAAACTGACATCGAGTCGCTTTCTAATCCAAATCAACCATTGCTTTTGTAACGCATCGGCTCTTGCTGGCCATCCATGGCCAGAACGAGCCAAAGCCAAACATCCTGTTTGGATTTGCTAAAAGCAATGCTTGATTTGGGAAAGCTTGACGGCGGCGGGTTGTAGCCGCAATGAGCATTGTTCTTTATTAGCTTGTTGGTATTGATTTTATAGTCTCAACTAATCAATGCCCGCTATTTTACTATTTTACGAGTACTTAATTGTCCGCTTCCTACACTGGTTTTTATAGTTTATTGATTTATAAGCTTTAATTTTTTAAGCACTGCGTCATGCTCAGCGTAAGAGAGCTAAGTATGATGAAATGCTTAATTTCTACAAATTTTATGTTTAAAGTAAAACTACATATTTGGCCATAAATCTTTGACAGGCAATGATTTAATTATTATTGTTTTGTTATTTTTTATTTCATAATCTGTGACTATCGTGAATTATGGATAATATACTGTTAGGCATAAGGTGTATCATTGATTGTAACTAAAGCACAACTCTACCCTGTGTCTCCATTAGATGGACTAAATAATTATAAACGTGTTCAGAGAATTGAGCAGGATGGATCAATTATAGAAAGGGTATATCTAGATATAATAGATCCAAGTATGAGAGAACTTTTAATATTTCAGCATTATTTGAGTTTCATGGTTAAGCATTTTGAATCTGATGAAGTTGGCATAAAAATAAACTCTCGAGATGAGCCGTGGGATTTTAATATTTCTCTGAGCACTGGCCGTGAATTCAATATTGAAATAACCGCAATTGCTGACAACATGAAGCACTTTACAAACGATAAAAGTGAAGAGCGATTATCTAAATGGCGACAACAACAATTTATCCCTTATTTCGAACTTCAAAAGTTAGGGTTATTATTTCCTAATTCTGAAATATATTCGTACTTAAAAAAACTTAAAAGTAGCGGAATAGGAAAAAAGCAAGCTGTTAAAAACCCACTATATCGGAAAGGTAAAAACATTATAGTAAGTAATGTACCAGCACCGCTTAAAAGTTTGAGTGAAATATTAAATGAAGTCATAAATAAAAAATTGAAAAAGAAACATGCAGGTAAAGAAAAAACAGTCTTATTAATTGATAACAGAACAGGAGCATTCGATTTACCAGAGCTTCAAAACTCCGTTGAAGAGATCAGTGATGATCTTGATAAAACTCCATTTATGGAAATTTGGGTATATACCGGGTACGCTTCTGATTTTGATGGTAATAATGCTGAATATAGCTTTACACCTATTAAATGTTCACAAAACCAATTTCATGTATTAGACAAACTCTCTTTGAAATCGGAAGATGGTTTATATATTTGATCGCCTAAAAATGCCTAACAAGCACTTTAAACGGAACAAAAACAGTTGGCTACGTTCCGCTTTTCTCCACATTATAGCCAACAATTTTTGTCCGCTTAAGTGGGCATTAAAGCTATTCACATCTGCACCTAATTGAGTATTCGATAGCGAAAATAATGAAGAGAAACTTATGGAAGAATTTGACAATAGATTGGAAAACTTAAAGCAGCTTTTAAGCTCGCAAAGCAGACAGAATTGGCTTTTTGGGGCTGGAATAAGCTACGGTTCAAAAATACCTTTGATGTATCCATTGACCAATCGCGTTGAGGAAATCATCCAAGAAGATTCAGGTGCTAAAGAAAATGATATTTTGGTTTCTTTAAAAGAGGATTTAACCGACGACTGCCATGTTGAACATTACTTGAGCCATTTAGGTGATCTTCTCGCCATTGCGGAACGATCAAAAGAAAAAACCGCATACCTTGGTGCTAGTAGTTATACATCTGATGAGTTAAAACAGCTATATCTAGAAATCATTAAGGCTATTGGGGGTATTGTCAGGTATGGATATGTTGGTGCTAGTGCTGAGCACGGAATAGAAGAAAATATTGGCACTTCTGCAAACCCTATTGTTGAAATAGGACCTCATCTTGAATTTATAGAAGCATTATTGATCAACCAGTCAAATCTTGAACGACGCTCAAAAACAACATTTTTTACTACTAATTATGACACACTACTCGAAGATGCTTTGGCTCTACACAAAAAAGTTGTGTGCGATGGGTTCTCAGGAGGAGCTGTTGGTTTTTGGAATGCTGAGAAAGAATTTTCAAATACCGCTATAGATTCAAGCACCTATCATCTATATAAATTACATGGTTCGATAGATTGGCACAGAGATGATGATTTAGGGCTTGTACGTGCGCGGTATGGAACTAAATATCTGTCAAACCCTGCGAATATCATGATTTATCCTCAGGCAACAAAATACGTAGAAACGCAGAAAGATCCATTTGCTAGCTTATTTTTGGGATTAAGAAAAACCCTAATGAATGGTCAGCAAAATACATTAATCACTTGTGGTTACAGTTTTGGGGATGATCATATTAATTCCGAAATAGAATGCGCGTTAAGAAGTGAGTCTAACCAAACGACAGTTATTGCTTTCATTCAGGAAGCCCCGAAAGAGGGGATTGTTATTAACAAAACCTTAGATGCGTGGCTTTCTTGTCCTAAAATTGGTTCTAGAGTGTATGTCGCTGGTGAATCGGGAATTTACCATAATTCAATAACTCCTTTAGCTGAATCTGATGCTAGTACGTATATATGGTGGCGTTTTGATGGACTAACTCAGTTCATCAAAACAGGGGATGCAGCATGAGTAATATATTTCAAGCAAGGAAAGAGCTAAAAATAGGTAAAATTATTGAGGTGTCTGGCAATAATTTACGTATAGAAATAGACGATAATGTTAATGAGTTAATTCGTGCCGTTGATGGACAGGTTTACCCTGTGGGACAAATGGGCAGCATTATTAAAGTGCATTTTGGTAGAAAGCTACTATTTGCTTTTGTACGGTCGCTTAAGATGAGATCTGAGTTGATAGCTGATGATAGTAGTCGGCCAATCAATGCCGCGGATGATGCCCGTATTTTAGAAGCAGACTTGTTTGGTCAAGGAGTATGGTCTAATAAAAACTCTCGCCTTGAATTTTCTCGCGGTGTTGAAACTTATCCTTTGCCCCTGCAGAGCGCTTATATCTGTCTGAATGATGAATTAGAAGCTGTTTATAAAGCAGCAGAATCGAATGCTCAGGATGAAGCTGTTAGCCCTATGGTTCCTATTGGTAATTATATAGGCGGTAACAATGCAGTATGTAGGGCAAATATTGATAAACTTTTCGGCCATCACTTTGCAATATTAGGATCTACTGGTTCAGGGAAGTCGGGAACAGTAGCTTCAATTTTGCATTCTGTTTTAGATCATAGTCCTGAAGACACAACGCTAAAGCCAAGAATTGTCATGATTGACCCTCATGGCGAATATGCTAGTGCTTTTGGTGATAGGGCTAAAGTATACCGAGCATACAATGATGCTTCTGTAGCCGATGATGAAGCAGAGCTTTTAAAACTGCCTTATTGGTTGATGTCTAGTGATGAGTTGAGATCATTGATTATTGGTAAGACTGAACACGAAGCTACATCTCAAAACAATATTGTTTACGAGGCAATTACGTACGCTAGATTACTTGAAGCCGGATATATTCAGGATGTCGGAGTAGACCCAAATGGAGGTGCTGAAGCAGAACTCAACGCCGGTAAAACTGAAGAGCAGGTTTTGAATTTTGATAGAGACAAGCCAGTTCCGTTTAAGTTGACACAGTTTGTAAAGCACATAGACAAGATTCAAGGCCGTAAGGCGGGAAAACAAGATAATTTAGCTGCATCTGCAGGCCGAGATAAGGTTGATAATATACTTAAAAAACTCAAAGTCCTTCGTTCTAACCCTCAGCTTAGTTTTTTATTGAAAGAATATACTGAGGAGGCTTCGCCTAAGCTACAGGAAATATTGTCACAATTTGTAGGTGAAGCGGGTGGGAAAGATATTCGTATTATCGATATATCAGGTCTCCCAAACGAAGTAGCCGGACCGTTGACAGCATTAATATCTCGCCTTCTGTTTCAATATAAACTCTGGCAAACAAGGGATGAGCGAGAGAAAGATCCTATACTATTCGTCTGTGAAGAAGCCCATCGTTATGTGCCGAATCATGGTGAGGCTCAGTATAAAGAAGCTCAAGATGCTATTCGACGTATTGCAAAAGAAGGGCGGAAATACGGGTTAGGGTTAGGGCTCATTTCGCAAAGACCATCTGATGTCGAAAGTACCGTGCTTTCTCAATGCAACTCTTGGATTGTTCTTAGATTATCGAACTCTAGTGATCAGGAGCATGTATCAAAATTTTTGCCTGACAGTTTAAATGGTTTAACCAAAATGTTATCAGCCCTTACAAGACGAGAAGCTATATTTGTCGGGGAGGCCGCAGCACTTCCAAGTAGAATTCGAATTCGAGAGCTATCGCCTGAACAGTTACCCAATTCTAACGATATTAAATTTGCAAGTGGGTGGTCGAATGACGCTATCCAAGAAGCTGACTTAATGACAATTGTAAATAGATGGTGTGGAACTGCGGGGGAGTAATTCAGTAATGTTGGCGAGCAAAGCTTTAACAAGGCAATGTTGCCGGACTCGCTTTGCGGCGTTAAAAATAAAGACTGGACACCCATCTACTTTAAGTTGTAATTGATTGATTTTATAGCCTTCAATTAATGGGTTTACGCTACTTTACGATATTTTAACCTGCAAAAAGGGGTAATTTATGTTTGAAAAAGATTCATACCTACTTGAAACAAATAAGCATAAGGAAGAGTACATGCGTACTTTCCCCCTTTCGAAGGGCTTTGCCATTGATGGCCCTAACGATAGTGATGCATGGAGTAAAGCAGACAAAAGAATATTATTTATGCTTAAAGAAACTTACGGCGTAAAAGGAGATATTTGCCAATGTATGGATTCTTTGGAATACAATAAGTCCAACTTCTATTCCAATAAAACAAATCAAAACATAGCTAAATTGGCTTATGGTATAATGACTGGAAAACCTAGTGCAGGTCTATCTTCCAAAAAACTATCTCCTTTTTATTCAAGTTCATCAACAATTGAAATTAAAAAGTCCACAGGTAAGAAGAAATCTAATGATAAAGAAATACTTAAGCACGCTTTGTTTTCAGAAGAATTTATTAAATGGCAAATAGACAAATTAAATCCCGACATTATTATTTGTTGCGGAAGCATAGTTCATTCATTTTTAGTAAATAATATATATTCAACCAAAGTAACTGATGATATTACAAAAATTGGTGATATTGTAATTATTAAATCAAAACATCCGAGTGCACCTGGTTATAAAGTCGATAATGTTGTTAGTGATATTAAAAAATTTCTAATGAACAACTAACAAGCATTTCAAACGGAACAAAACAGTTGGTCAGGTTCCGCTTCGCTTCACATCTTAACCAACAATTTTTGTCCGCTGGCATAAAGACTGGACACTCATCGACTTTAAGTTGTAATCAATTGATTTTATAGTCTTTAACTAATGGGGCAGCTATTTTTAGTACTTTTATTTGTCCCACTTGCATAAAGACTGGACACCCATCGACTTTAAGTTGTAATCAATTGATTTTATAGTCTTTAACTAATGGGGCAGC
>NZ_JBAKAZ010000049.1:0-23627 GCF_038155185.1 Psychromonas aquatilis | reverse complement strand
GATATTTTTAAACAATCAGAAAGTCGATACTAGGTGTGCTTTGCTAGACGCTTACAGTAAAATGTAACAAGGTAAAGAGCGAAGTGCTTTGTTTTATTGACTACTACATCTACAAGGGAGGCTAAAAAAGGAGTCGCAGAACTTCTCCGCTCATAATACTAAGCTAACGCTTAATTCGCCCACCGCCCCAAAGTCAAAACAAGGTTCCTGAAAGTGAGTAGGACTAGCGTTAATAAATGGGTGAGTATCTATCTAAGCGAAGGGTGAAAAGTATATGCTTTAGGGATTGGATGAACTGACCAGTTAATTTTACAGATTGGTATAATACGCCATTCACAAAGTCTACACACAAAACAAGCAGGCTGAAGCCAGTGCCCCCTAAAGATATGTCGTAACTTCCACTGATGTCGATAACACACCAAAAATGCGTCGTTATTAACAATAAACTACGAAACACGTTCTGTAGTTATCTCTATCTTTTCAGTAATGTAGAAAGATTCTCTTTCACGCATAAAAACTATAAAGAGTAACGTTACTTGAGGGATAGTACTCGATGATAGTAGAAACAAGTACCTACGTCTTTACAGGTATAGTGCCACCTTCACGTATAGCGAAACATGATACGTAAAAGATTTTAATAAATAACACTTTCCTTAACCCATAAAAAAAGAGAGCCTAAGCTCTCTTTTTTGAATGTAGTTTAAAACTATAAAGAGTAATTATTACTCGATGATAGTAGAAACAACACCAGCACCTACAGTACGGCCACCTTCACGGATAGCGAAACGTAGACCTTCATCCATAGCGATTGGACCAATTAGTTCAACAACGAACTTAAGGTTATCACCAGGCATTACCATTTCAACACCTTCTGGAAGCTCAACAGCACCAGTGATGTCAGTTGTACGGAAGTAGAACTGTGGACGGTAACCTTTGAAGAATGGAGTATGACGACCACCTTCATCTTTACTTAGTACGTATACTTCAGATTCGAACTTAGTATGTGGCTTGATTGAACCAGGCTTAGCTAGAACTTGACCACGTTCAACGTCTTCACGCTTAGTACCACGTAAAAGAACACCAACGTTCTCACCAGCACGACCTTCGTCAAGCAGTTTACGGAACATTTCAACACCAGTACATGTAGTAGTAGTCGTTTCTTTAAGACCAACGATTTCTACAGACTCACCAACTTTGATGATACCGCGCTCAACACGACCAGTAACAACAGTACCACGACCAGCGATTGAGAATACATCTTCAATAGGAAGGATGAATGGCTTATCGATATCACGCTCTGGCTCAGGGATGTAAGAATCTAGTGCGTCAGCAAGTTCAATGATCTTGTCTTCCCACTCAGCTTCACCTTCAAGCGCTTTAAGAGCAGAACCAAGGATAACTGGTAGGTCATCACCTGGGAAGTCGTATTCAGAAAGAAGTTCACGAACTTCCATTTCTACTAATTCTAGTAGCTCTTCATCATCAACCATGTCACATTTGTTTAAGAAAACAACTAAGTGTGGAACACCAACTTGACGAGAAAGTAGGATGTGCTCACGAGTTTGTGGCATAGGACCATCTGTAGCAGCAACAACTAAGATACCACCATCCATTTGAGCAGCACCAGTGATCATGTTTTTAACGTAATCGGCGTGTCCAGGACAGTCTACGTGTGCGTAGTGACGCGTATCTGTATCGTATTCGATGTGAGAAGTATTGATTGTAATACCACGTTCACGCTCTTCTGGAGCATTATCGATTGAAGAGAAATCTTTAGTGTCGCCACCAAATTTCTTAGTTAATACAGCAGAGATTGCAGCTGTTAAAGTAGTTTTACCATGGTCAACGTGGCCAATTGTACCAACGTTTACATGCGGTTTATTACGTTCAAATTTTTCTTTAGACACAGTGTGTACCTTCTTTATCAGTAAATACCTCTCCACATGCCATCACATGGAAAGGCGTTAGTTTAATTTATTTTTTATTTCGCTTCAATAATTGCGTTAGCAATTTTTTTAGGCGCATCGGCATATTCTAAAAATTCCATCGAATAAGATGCTCGACCCTGCGTTGCTGAACGAACTGCGGTAGCATAACCGAACATTTCAGACAGCGGTACCTTAGCATGAACGATTTTAACGCCACCAGGGCCATCGTCCATTCCTTCAATAATACCTCGACGACCATTAAGATCCCCGACTACAGTGCCCATCCATTCTTCTGGAGTAGTTACTTCCACTTTCATCAGAGGTTCAAGAATTGTTGCATCAGCTTTTAATGCACCATCTCTGAAACCCATCATGGCAGCAATTTTAAAGGCCATTTCGCTAGAGTCAACCTCATGGTAAGAACCATTTAGTAAAGTGACTCGAACGTCAAGCATTGGGAAACCAGCAAGCACACCTTGGTTCATTTGTTCTTCACAGCCTTTGCTCACTGCTGGAATGTATTCCTTAGGAATAACATTGTCAGCGATTTCGTTCACAAATTCAAAACCAGCACCATTTTCAAGTGGCTCTAATTTTAACTGGACATGGCCATAATGGCTAGGTCCTTCACCTTGACGAATAAATTTACCTTCGATCTCAACCGATTTACGGATGGTTTCACGGTAAGCTACTTGTGGATTACCCACGTTACAGTTCACGGAGAACTCGCGACGCATACGGTCAACAATGATATCAAGGTGAAGCTCACCCATACCAGAGATCAGTATTTGTCCAGACTCTTCATTCGTTTCAACACGGAATGAAGGATCCTCAGCAGAAAGTTTATCTAGTGCTAGCGCTAATTTATCTTGGTCAGCCTTAGTTTTAGGCTCAACCGCAATCTGGATAACCGGTTCAGGAAAATCCATACGCTCAAGTATAATATTCTGTCCAGCAACACAAAGCGTGTCTCCCGTAGTGACGTCTTTAAGGCCAACCGCAGCGGCGATATCACCAGCGCGAACCTCTTTGACTTCCTTACGTTCGTTAGCGTGCATCTGTACGATACGCCCTAAACGCTCTTTCTTGCCTTTAATAGGATTATAAACTTGGTCACCAGACTTAACTACGCCTGAGTACACACGCATAAACGTTAACGTACCCACGAATGGGTCTGTTGCAATTTTAAATGCGAGTGCGGCAAATGGTGCATCATCAGAAGCAGGACATTCAATCTCTTGTTCATTGTGGGCATTGATAGCTTTAATAGCCTCAACTTCCACTGGAGAAGGTAAATAGTCTATAACTGCATCAAGTACTGCTTGAACACCTTTATTTTTAAAGGCGCTACCACAAGTCGCTAATACAATTTCGTTATTTAACGTACGAATACGTAAACCTGCTTTGATTTCTTCTTCTGAAAGCTCACCTTCTTCAAGGTATTTTTCCATCAGTTCATCATTTGCTTCTGCAGCTGTATCTACTAGCTCTTCGTGCAAAGCTTGCGCTTGTTCTAGTAGATCAGCAGGGATTTCATTATATTCAAATGTCATCCCTTGATCTGCATCGTTCCAATTAATTGCTTTCATTTTAATGAGGTCAATAACCCCTTCGAACGCTTCTTCCGTACCAATATTCAAATGAATAGGTACACAAGTAGCGCCAAGGCGATTACGAATTTGCTCAAGCACAGCCTCAAAGTCAGCCCCTGTTCTGTCCATCTTGTTAACAAATACAACACGTGGAACGTGGTATTTGTTAGCTTGACGCCATACAGTTTCTGATTGAGGTTCTACACCTGATGTGCCACAGAAAACAACTACTGCACCATCTAACACGCGTAAAGAACGTTCAACTTCAATAGTGAAGTCTACATGCCCAGGTGTATCAATGATATTAATGCGGTGCTGCTTATACTGGTTTTGCATGCCCTGCCAGAAAGTAGTAGTCGCAGCAGACGTGATAGTAATACCACGCTCCTGTTCCTGCTCCATCCAATCCATTGTTGCTGCACCATCGTGTACTTCACCAATTCTGTGAGATACACCTGTGTAGAACAATACACGCTCTGTAGTAGTAGTTTTACCTGCATCGACATGAGCTACAATACCGATATTACGGTAGTGCTCAATAGGAGTTGTACGTGACAATGCAATGTCCTTTTTTTAAATAAAGCTTTGTGCAAATAGAAACGAAATAGCACAAGTAAACTTGTGCTAAGAATTTTCTACCAACGGTAGTGAGCAAACGCTTTGTTTGCATCAGCCATACGGTGAACGTCTTCACGTTTCTTAACCGCAGAACCTTTGTTATCTGCTGCATCTACTAGCTCACCAGCTAGACGTAATGCCATTGATTTTTCACCACGCTTACGAGAAGCATCAACTAACCAACGCATTGCTAACGCATTACGACGAGAAGGACGAACTTCTACAGGAACTTGGTATGTTGAACCACCAACACGACGAGATTTAACCTCTACGCTTGGGCGGATGTTTTCTAATGAAACTTCAAAAAGTTCCATTGGGTCTTTGCCGCTTTTAGCAGCAGCTGATTCTAATGCACCGTAAACGATTTTTTCTGCAATAGATTTTTTTCCGTCAACCATTACTACGTTAACGAATTTTGTTAGGATTTCTGATCCAAACTTAGGATCTGGTAGTACTTTACGAGTAGCTACGACGCGTCTTCTTGGCATCTTATTATCTCCGTGCGCTTCAGGATTTTACCCAAAACATATTAAAATTAAATAGTGTTTGTTTGGCCTTACTTACGGAAAGTATTAAGATTTAGGCTTTTTAGCACCGTACTTAGAACGACCGTTACGACGTGCTGCAACACCTGAAGTATCAAGTGCACCACGAACTGTGTGATAACGAACACCCGGTAAATCTTTTACACGACCGCCGCGGATCAAGATTACACTATGCTCTTGCAAGTTATGGCCTTCACCACCGATGTACGAAGTTACTTCGAAACCGTTAGTTAGACGTACACGAGCAACTTTACGCATTGCCGAGTTAGGTTTTTTTGGTGTAGTAGTATATACACGAGTACATACACCACGTTTTTGCGGACACGCTTCTAGCGCAGGAACGTTAGTTTTTTGAACTTTGTCCTTACGCGGTTTGCGTACCAATTGTGAAATTGTTGCCATTGTTAAATAGCTCCTAATGTGTGTGTGAAAAATCAAACCCTAAAGATTAGGGTCGCAAGAGTTTACGCTGATTAGAATCCGGAGTCAATATTTAGACGATTGTGTTTTTCTTCACATAAATAGAAAGTATTTTTAAACCAGGAGGGGCTTATTAAAAAAGAGGAATATTCGCTCAGACTACCAAGCGATTTGACTTTTACATTGAACGGCTAACTCTACAAACTTTTTATAATCAATAATTTCACCAACGTTTGTATCTATATCACGTGATTTCAGATCTGCTTCTAATAAAAATAAACGCCCTTGCTTATGAAGCGCTAATAAAGCCTGTTGGTAAGGGGTTGTACTCTGTCCAATTATCACTGCATCATTGATCAATAATAAAATATCATCGTCTGACAAGCGCTCTAAGCAATGTTGTAATGAAAAATGGTTAAATGGTGATTCGCTAACAGTGTGTAATATCATTTAAAAGCTCATTAATTGATCTTGCATCTCAAGTTGTTTTTTAAGCTCATTTGTACTTAGCAGTGTAGCTTTAATAACTAATTGGTCTAGTGAGAAGCCTCGCTCTTGTAAGGATTTCTCACATACATAAATTTGTTCAACGTCATAAAGCGCTAACATTTGTAACATCGGCTGAAAGTTTTTCTGTAAAACTAAATTTGCATCGTGTTGACCGACTAACTGATAAACACCATCTCCGATAAAAAAAACACTAAGTGACTCATTAAAAGCAGATAATGCCAAAGTAAGATCTAATGATTCGCGTGCTGTTGTGCTGCCTAACGGAGATTGACGATTAATAATTCCTATCTTCTTTTCCATATTTACCTAAACTGCACTAAACGATCACAACTTGCAGATAACTCAGCTAACTGCCCTAACCCACTTAAAACAAAAGGATGTTTAAGATTATAGTTGGAAAGTGCTAACTGCTCTGCTTCCTCTTTACTGACAATACCCCGCCTTAAAGCAGCAGAGACGCAAACTTCAAGGGGAATATCGTACTGTAAAGCTAACTCAGCCCAGCGCGTTGTTAAATTCACTTCATCGCTGGCTGGGTTAATTAAGTCATTTGCTGTTAGTACACCATCTAAGTAAAAGAAAACGCCACAAATTTGATGACCTGCTTGTACAGCAGCTTCACAAAATTGGTAAGCAGTAGCGGCTTTTTGACTACTAACAGGATTAGCAGTCACTAACAGCGAAAATTTAATACACTTATTTTCAGACATATATTATTAAGCAGTTGTATAAGCAACAGCTTCAACTTCAACTAATACATCTTTTGGTAAACGTGCAACTTCGATACATGAACGAGCAGGCGCTAATTCAGCAAAGTATTTTCCGTAAACTTCGTTAAATGCAACAAAGTCATTCATATCTTTAATAAAACAAGTTGTTTTAACAACAGTACTTGCAGAAGCACCCGCTTCTTCTAATACGGCCATTAGGTTTTTCATTACTTGTTCAGCTTGCTCAGTAACACCACCTGCAACCACTTCCATTGAAACAGGATCTAGTGGGATTTGACCAGATGTAAATACTAGATTACCTAATTGATTTGCTTGTGAATATGGGCCAATTGCTGCAGGTGCTTTTTCTGTATTGATAATTGTTTTAGTGGTCATGAGGGACTTCCTTTGTGAATGAAATTTCGAGCCATTATATTGAAGTAGAAGCGCCATAAAAACAAGACTAAAACGAACACTATTTATGTTCAATGCTCTACTAATATGTCAATCTTTAACAAAATAATATCTGAAAAATATAACTCGACTTGAGTGTAACCAAAATCAATAATTTTCACGCTCGTGGTAAGGCGCTAATGCCTCTTTAGTTGTTAATATTAAATACACTGATAAAAGTGTCTATTCAAAGTCCATTTTTGTGGTTATACCAATTATATTAAATAAGTGATCTAAATTTTGCGCAGAAAAAATGACTGAGTTCAAGGCGTAATTTGAGTTAAATAGTTGTTCTATTTGCGAAAATTACAACGAAGAAATAAGTTATTTTAACAAGTAAAATAGATCAGTTAATTAGTGTGATTGGTATTAACACCCTTCCCTATTAACTTCACTGCGCCATACTTATAACTTGACCAACGGCAAAGCAAAGATAGATCTTAAATTTTAGATATAAAAAAAGGTGCCGAAGCACCTTTTTTAGACAATATAAATTATATTGCTTGATTACTCACCAAAATCAACCGCGTTTAGTAAGTCTGCTAAGTTTTGCTCAGCAGCTTCAACATCGATGATTGGCTCTTCAACTACAGGCTCAAGCTCTTTTGCTTTATCAGCAGCGCGTGAACGATGATGTGCAAAACCAGTACCAGCAGGAATCAGACGACCTACGATTACATTCTCTTTCAAGCCATGTAATTGGTCACATTTACCTGCAACAGCAGCTTCCGTAAGAACACGTGTTGTTTCTTGGAAAGATGCAGCTGAAATAAATGATTCAGTTGCTAGTGATGCTTTAGTAATACCTAGTAACTGGTATTCAAACTTAGCAAGAATCTTACCTTCAGCTTCAAGCTTACGGTTCTCAATGATAACGCGTGCAACTTCAGCTTGCTCGCCCACTAAGAATGACGTATCACCTGCATCGGTAATGATACATTTACGTAGCATTTGATTAACGATAACTTCAATGTGTTTATCATTAATTTTTACACCTTGTAAACGGTATACTTCCTGTACTTCGTTTGTGATGTAGTTAGCCACTGGGCTAATACCACGTAGACGAAGGATGTCATGAGGAGACTCAGGACCATCAGAAATAACCTCACCTTTTTCAATCTTCTCACCTTCGAAGATGTTTAGGTGACGCCATTTAGGGATCATCTCTTCATATACATCACCGTCAGGTTTAGTAATCACTAAACGACGTTTACCTTTGGTTTCTTTACCAAATGATAATGTACCAGAAACTTCCGCAAGGATAGCAGCATCTTTAGGCGTACGTGCTTCGAATAAATCGGCTACGCGAGGTAGACCACCCGTGATATCACGAGTTTTCGAACTTTCTTGTGGAATACGTGCAACCGCATCACCAACTCGTACTTTAGCACCATCTTCTAGACTAACAATCGCTTTTGCAGGTAGTGCATATTGCGCAGCAACATCAGTACCAGGAATGAATAGATCATTACCTTTAGCATCAACTAGTTTAGTCATAGGACGCATTTCTTTACCAGCACTTGGACGTTGTGCAGGGTCAATAACAACAATACTAGATAGACCAGTTAGTTCATCTGTTTGTTTATCAATTGTTACGCCTTCAATGAAGTCTAGGAACTCGATAGTACCTTCCACCTCAGTGATGATTGGATGCGTATGCGGGTCCCAGTTAGCGATGATTTCACCAGCTGAGATAGCTTCGCCATCTGCTTTTTCAAGTACAGCACCGTAAGGTAGACGGTGATTTTCTTTGGTACGACCTAGTTCATCGATTACTGTCAATTCAGTAGAACGAGATGTGATAACGACTTTGTTATCAGAGTTAGTTACAAACTTAGCGTTATGTAATTTAACTTTACCTGTGTTCTTAACTTGAATATTGTTTTCAGATGCAGCTCGAGATGCCGCACCACCGATGTGGAACGTACGCATCGTTAACTGTGTACCCGGTTCACCGATTGATTGTGCAGCCATAACACCAACAGCTTCACCTTGACCAACCATGTGTCCACGAGCCAAGTCACGGCCGTAACATTGTGCACAAGCACCGAAGTCAGTGTTACAAGTAATTACAGAGCGAACCCATACTTGGTCAACAGATGCTTCTTCGATTAAGTCACATTTTTTCTCATCAAGTAATACGTTACGTTCGATAAGTACTTCGTTCTCTGTACCTGGTTTAATGATGTCACGAGCAACAACACGACCTAGTACACGTTCACGAAGTGGTTCAACAACGTCACCACCTTGAATCAACGGCGTTACTAGTAGACCTTCTTCACTACCACAATCTTCTTCTGTGATAACTAAATCTTGTGCAATATCAACAAGACGACGAGTTAGGTAACCCGAGTTTGCTGTTTTAAGTGCGGTATCGGCTAGACCTTTACGTGCACCATGCGTCGAGATAAAGTACTGAAGTACGTTTAGACCTTCACGGAAGTTAGCTACGATAGGTGTTTCGATGATTGAACCATCCGGTTTAGCCATCAGACCACGCATACCCGCTAGCTGACGAATCTGAGCGGCACTACCACGTGCGCCCGAGTCGGCCATCATGTAAACACTGTTAAATGAATCTTGCTGAACTTCTTCACCTTTCGCTGTTAAGACTGTGTCTTTAGAAAGGTTTTCCATCATCGCTTTAGCAACTTGCTCATTCGCACTTGCCCAGATATCGATAACTTTGTTGTAACGCTCACCCGCAGTAACAAGACCAGCTTGGAATTGCTCTTGGATTTCTAGTACTTCCGCTTCTGCTTCGTCAACTAATGTTTTCTTAGCATCTGGGATAACCATATCGTTGATACCAACAGAGGCACCCGATAATGTAGCGTACTCAAAACCTGTGTACATTAATTGGTCAGCAAAGATAACTGTATCTTTAATACCTAATAGACGGTAACAAGCATTCAATACGTTAGAGATTGCTTTTTTGCCCATGTTTAGGTCAATATGCTCGAACGGTAAACCTTCAGGCATAATTAACGATAAGATGGCACGACCAATCGTCGTTTCAACTAAACCAGTTGTTGATGTACGAGATTTATCTTCAGCAATGTGTACTTGCGTCATACGAACTTTAACAATTGCTTGTAAGTCAGCAACACCGGCACGGTATGCTTTTTCAGCTTCTTTGGCATTTTGGAAGTACATGCCTTCACCACGTGCATTAATGCGCGTACGAGTCATGTAGTACAAACCAAGTACAACGTCTTGAGAAGGTACGATAATCGGATCACCATTTGCAGGTGATAGGATATTATTCGTAGACATCATCAAAGTACGTGCTTCAAGCTGCGCTTCAATTGTTAACGGTACGTGTACCGCCATTTGGTCACCATCGAAGTCGGCGTTGTATGCCGCACAAACTAATGGGTGTAATTGAATCGCTTTACCTTCGATTAGTACAGGTTCAAACGCTTGGATACCCAATCTGTGAAGTGTTGGTGCACGGTTAAGTAGCACTGGATGTTCACGGATAACACCTTCTAGAATATCCCAAACTTCACCACCTTCACGGTCAACTAATTTCTTAGCAGCTTTGATAGTAGTCGCAAGACCTAATGCTTCTAACTTACCGTATACGAATGGTTTGAATAGCTCTAATGCCATCTTCTTCGGAAGACCACATTGATGTAAACGTAGAGATGGGCCAACTGTGATTACAGAACGACCAGAGTAATCTACACGTTTACCTAGTAAGTTTTGACGGAAACGACCTTGCTTACCTTTGATCATATCTGCAAGCGATTTTAGAGGACGTTTGTTAGAGCCAGTGATAGCTCGGCCACGACGACCATTATCTAATAACGCATCAACAGATTCTTGTAACATACGTTTTTCGTTACGTACGATGATATCTGGCGCAGCTAGTTCTAGAAGACGTTTTAGACGGTTATTACGGTTAATAACACGACGGTATAAGTCATTTAGATCAGAAGTAGCGAAACGTCCGCCATCTAGTGGTACTAGAGGACGTAAATCAGGTGGAAGTACTGGTAGTACAGTTAAGATCATCCACTCTGGTTTATTTGAAGACTGGTGGAAAGATTCAACCAATTTCAAACGTTTAGTCAGTTTCTTACGACGTGTTTCTGAATTAGTTGTTTCTAATTCTTCACGCATACCTTTAATTTCATGCTCAAGGTCAAGGTCTTTAAGTAATGCAAATACGGCTTCAGCGCCCATCATTGCATCAAACTCATCGCCCCATTGCTCTAGGTTATCTAGGTACTCTTCTTCAAGCAGGATTTGGCCACGCTCAAGATCAGTCATACCTGGTTCAACAACCACGAATGATTCAAAGTATAAAATACGTTCGATATCACGTAGCGTCATATCTAGCATTAAGCCGATACGAGACGGAAGTGATTTAAGGAACCAAATGTGTGCAACAGGTGATGCTAATTCGATGTGTCCCATACGGTCACGACGAACTTTAGCTTGAGTAACCTCAACACCACATTTTTCACAAATAACACCACGATGCTTAAGGCGTTTGTATTTACCACATAAACATTCGTAATCTTTGATTGGACCAAAGATACGCGCACAGAATAAACCTTCACGTTCAGGTTTAAAGGTACGGTAGTTAATTGTTTCAGGCTTTTTAACTTCACCAAAAGACCACGAACGGATCATTTCAGGTGATGCTAAACCGATTTTAATACCATCGAATTCTTTGGTTTTATTTTGTTGCTTTAAAAACTTGAGTAAGTCTTTCACGCTACTCTCCCATTAGGAGTTAAAACTAGGTGCCTCAACAAACAAGGCACCACATATGTACTTCAGCCGACTGCTATTGCTTAGCCGTTTTCTTCATCTAACTCGATGTTGATGCTTAATGAACGGATCTCTTTCAACAATACGTTGAATGATTCAGGCATGCCAGGTTCCATTCTATGGTCACCGTCAACGATGTTTTTATACATCTTAGTACGACCATTCACATCATCCGATTTAACCGTTAGCATTTCTTGAAGAGTGTAAGCGGCACCGTATGCTTCTAGTGCCCATACTTCCATCTCACCGAAACGCTGGCCACCGAACTGAGCTTTACCACCAAGTGGTTGCTGAGTAACCAAGCTGTAAGAACCTGTTGAACGCGCATGCATTTTATCATCAACCAAGTGGTTAAGTTTTAACATGTACATGTAACCAACAGTTACTGGACGTTCAAATGGGATACCCGTACGACCATCTGTTAGTTGTAATTGACCAGATTCTGGTAAATCAGCTAACGTTAGTAGTTCACGAATTTCACTTTCCCATGCACCATCAAACGCAGGTGTAGCAACAGGTAAACCTTTATAAAGGTTCTTAGCTAAACGCAATACAGCATCATCATCGAAGTCATTTAAGTCTACGTGACAAGGTGCTTTACCAAATGAGTAAAGTTTTTGTACGTAGTCACGTACTTTGCCGATTTCTATTTCACGTTGATCTTTGATCATACGCTCTAGTTTTTCACCAACACCTTTACAAGCAAGACCTAAATGCGTTTCTAGGATCTGACCGATATTCATTCGTGATGGTACACCCAGTGGGTTAAGTACAACATCAACAGGAACACCAAACTCATCGTGAGGCATATCTTCCACAGGAACGATGTTAGAAACAACACCTTTGTTACCATGACGACCAGCCATTTTATCACCAGGCTGTAGACGACGACGCACTGCTAAGTAAACCTTAACAATTTTTTGTACGCCAGGCGCTAAATCATCACCCTGTGTAATCTTACGACGTTTAAGGTCGAACTCTTTATCGTAATCGGCTTTAACTTCATCATATTGAGCATTGATTTGGTCTAAGTTTGTTTGTTTCTCATCATCAGAAAGTACGATATCAAACCACTGTGCTTTAGGCATTTGTAGTAGACGCGCTTCTTCTTGACCAGCAGACACTAATAATCTCAGTGCTTTTTCGTATATTGCGTTTTCTAAGATCTTGAACTTTTCAGTTAAATCTTTTTTCGCAGCACGTAATTGCATCTCTTCGATTTCTAATGCACGTTTATCTTTTTCAACACCATCACGCGTAAAGACTTGAACGTCAATTACTGTAGCGTATGTAGAGTTAGATACACGTAGTGAGCTGTCTTTAACATCAGACGCTTTCTCACCGAAGATTGCACGTAATAGTTTTTCTTCTGGCGTAAGTTGTGTTTCACCTTTAGGTGTTACTTTACCTACTAAGATATCACCTGGTTTAACTTCAGCACCTACATAAACAATACCAGATTCATCTAGTTTGCTTAATGCAGATTCACCAACGTTAGGGATATCCGCAGTGATCTCTTCTGTACCCAGTTTTGTTTCACGTGCAATACATGAGAACTCTTGGATATGGATCGTAGTGAAACGATCTTCTTGAGATACACGCTCAGAAATAAGGATTGAATCCTCAAAGTTGTAACCATTCCAAGGCATGAAAGCAATTTTCATGTTTTGACCAAGTGCTAAATCACCCATATCAGTCGATGGACCATCGGCTAATACGTCACCGCGAACAATTGGCTCGCCAGGTTTACACGTTGGTTTTTGGTTAATACAAGTATTCTGATTCGAACGAGTGTATTTAGTTAAGTTATAGATATCGATACCCGCTTCACCAGCTAGTAACTCATCATCAGCAACTTTAACAACGATACGAGATGCATCAACATAATCGATTACACCACCGCGTTTAGCGATAATAGTAACACCAGAGTCGATAGCAAGACGACGTTCGATACCTGTACCTACTAACGGCTTATCAGCACGTAATGTTGGTACGGCTTGACGTTGCATGTTCGCACCCATTAAGGCACGGTTAGCATCATCATGCTCTAAGAACGGGATAAGTGACGCAGCAACAGAGATAATCTGTTGTGGTGACACATCCATGTAATCGATATCTTCAGGGCTCATAAAGGTTGTTTCACCTTTATGACGACATGGAATCATCTCTTCGTTTAGCATACCATTTTCGTCAATACTTGCAGATGCCTGTGCGATAACGAAAGTACCTTCTTCGATAGCTGATAAGTATTCAACACGTTCTGTTGGTTTACCATCTTCTACCTTACGGTATGGTGTTTCTAAGAAACCGTAACTGTTAGTACGTGAGAACGTTGCTAACGAGTTAATAAGACCGATGTTTGGTCCCTCAGGTGTTTCGATTGGACATAAACGACCGTAGTGAGTTGCGTGAACGTCACGTACTTCAAAGCCTGCACGTTCACGTGTTAGACCACCAGGACCTAATGCTGAGATACGACGCTTATGTGTTACTTCTGATAACGGGTTATTTTGGTCCATGAACTGAGACAGTTGTGAAGAACCAAAGAACTCTTTAACAGCAGCAGAAATAGGTTTTGCATTGATCAGATCTTGCGGCATAGTTGCATCAAGGTCGCCTAAAGATAGACGCTCTTTAACGGCACGTTCAACACGTACTAAACCAACACGGAATTGGTTTTCTGCCATTTCTCCTACACAACGAATACGACGGTTACCAAGGTGATCGATATCATCAACTTCGCCATTACCGTTACGGATATCGATCAGTGTTTTCATTACACTTAAGATATCTTCGTTAGATAAGATACCAGGACCTTCATCGCCATCAATACCAACACGACGGTTGAACTTCATACGACCTACTTTAGATAAGTCATAACGTTCTTCAGCAAAGAATAAGTTTTGGAATAGACCTTCAGCAGCATCTTTTGTTGGTGGCTCACCAGGACGCATCATACGGTAGATTTCTACTAACGCTTCTAAACGGTTAGTTGAAGAATCAACACGTAATGTGTCAGAAATGAATGCACCACAATCTAATTCATTCGTATAAATTGTTTCGAATGTTTTAATGCCTGATTGCGCAAGTTCAGCTAATAATTCTAATGTAAATACATCATTTGCATTAACAATAATTTCGCCTGTTTCACTACTAATGTAGTCTTTTGCTGAAACTTTACCTTCTAAAAATTCTAATGGAACTTCAAGGTTTTTAACGCCATCTTTCTCAAGTTGACGAATATGACGAGCGGTAATACGCTTGCCAGCTTCAACATAAGTTGTACCTTTACTTACAATATCAAAGTTGAACTGTTCACCACGTAGGCGGTCAGCAATCAATGCCATTGTAATTTTACCACTTTTGATAACAAACTCAGTTGTATCAAAGAAGAGGTCTAGTATTTGTTCTGTTGTGTACTCAAGCGCACGTAGGATGATAGTCGCTGGTAATTTACGACGACGGTCAATACGTACAAATAAGTTATCTTTTGGATCGAACTCAAAATCCAACCAAGAACCACGGTAAGGGATAACACGTGCGTTATATAACACTTTACCCGAACTGTGTGTTTTACCTTTATCATGGTCAAAGAAAACACCAGGAGAACGGTGTAATTGAGAAACAATAACACGCTCTGTACCATTGATTACAAAGGTACCATTTTCTGTCATGAGGGGCATTTCACCCATGTAAACTTCTTGCTCACGAATATCTTTAATCGTTCCTGCAGGTGCATCACGATCGTAAATAACAAGACGTAATTTTACACGCAAAGATGCAGAGTATGTTACTCCGCGGATTTGGCATTCTTTTACATCAAAGACAGGATCACCTAAGCGGTAACTTACATATTGTAGTTCCGACGTGCCTGAATAACTAGCGATAGGGAAGATGCTGTTAAAGGCAGCTTCAAGACCAACTTCTCCAGTTAGATCGACTTCAATGAATCGTTTGAATGAATCAAGTTGAATTTCCAACAAGTATGGTTTTTCCATAACTTGTGGACGTTTCCCAAAATCCTTACGAATACGTTTTTTCTCAGTATAAGAGTAACCCATGTGGTTCCTTTGCTCGCTGATAAAATTGGTCATAGCTGTCCGACTTCATTATTTCACGAGTCTGACAACGGCGGCACATTATTTTGGTGTTAATGATATTCAATAATTTAACGCCTTCATATTGGCCTGTTTTTAAGGCGCAGCTTATCTCGCTGACTTACTATGAAAGTGGGTAATTATAACATCATCTTAAGCGTCCGATGACCGTAACAAATAATGAAAAATCACGGTATCCTATAGCGCAAAAAGGCCGGTGATTAAATAATCACCAGCCAATGCCATTTTCATGGCTAATAAATTAGAGAGTCTAACTTATTTAAGTTCAGCAGTAGCACCGATTTCTTCTAGTTCTTTCTTGAATGCTTCAGCTTCGTCTTTCGAGATGCCTTCTTTCAATACAGCTGGGCAAGATTCAACAGCAGCTTTAGCTTCTTTCAGGCCTAGACCTGTGATGCCACGTACAGCTTTGATTGCTTTAACTTTGTTCTCACCGAATGCAGTAAGTACTAGGTTGAATTCAGTTTGCTCAGCAGCAGCTTCGCCGCCAGCAGCTGGACCTGCAGCTACAGCAGCAGCAGCAGATACACCGAATTTTTCTTCCATTGCTTCGATTAGTTCAACAACTTCCATTACAGAAAGTTCTGCAACAGCATCAATGATTTGGTCTTTAGTAAGAGACATGAGTCAATTCCTATATATAGATTATAAAATGGTATTACAGCAATTACGCTGCAGATTCTTCTTTCTGGTCGCGTAAAGCAGCCAGAGTACGTACAAGTTTGCCAGCTGCAGCTTCTTTCATAGTAGCCATCAGTTTCGCAATTGCTTCGTCGTAAGTTGGTAATGTCGCTAAACGGTCAATTTGAGCGGCTTCAATAAATTCGCCTTCAAATGCTAATCCTTTAACTTCAAACTTTTCGTTTGCTTTAGCGAAGTCTTTTAAAAGACGTGCTGCAGCACCCGGATGTTCGTTTGAAAATGCAAGGATTGTAGGACCAGTAAACGTTTCTGCCAGACATGCAAAGTCTGTACCTTCAACTGCGCGACGTGCTAACGTGTTACGAATAACGCGTAAAAACACACCGTTCTCACGTGCTTTAGCACGAAGTTCAGTCATTGCACCTACTGTTACACCGCGTGAATCGGCAGTTACAGCAGACAGAGCGCCTTTAGCAGCTTCGTTGACTTCAGCAACAATAGCTTGTTTGTCTTCGAGTCTTAATGCCATTTGGTTTTACTCCTGGATTCCACTAGGTTTCACCCTAGATAAACACCCTCACCTAATGGTGAGGCACTATTTTGGTTACGGATCCAGTAGAATAATCTTTCTGGGGTCCGGTACCGTCTACGCAGGAAATTAAGTTAATTCAAAAAATTAACTCCTGCGGTCTAAGAAGAGACCTAAGGCCCTCCAAAGTAAGGTCGCATATTATACAAGCAATATGCGGCCTTGTATAGTCACTAAATGATTAATCACTCAGTGACTATAAAAAAATTACGCTACTACTGTAACTAAAGACGCTTGGTCAACTTTTAGACCAGCACCCATAGTTGTAGATAGAGAAACTTTCTTGATAAATTGACCTTTCGCAGCAGATGGTTTTGCTTTTTTAAGCGCAACAAGAAGTGCTTCTAGGTTTTCTTTAATTTGTTCAGCAGAGAATGTCGCTTTACCGATAGTAGAGTGGATAATACCATTCTTATCAGTACGGTAACGAACCTGACCAGCTTTAGCATTTTTAACTGCTTCAGCAACATTAGGTGTAACAGTACCTACTTTCGGGTTAGGCATTAGGCCACGTGGACCTAAGATTTGACCTAATTGACCAACAACACGCATCGCGTCTGGTGATGCAATTACTACGTCAAAATCCATCTCGCCAGCTTTAACTTGAGCAGCAAGATCATCCATACCAACGATATCTGCACCAGCTTCTTTAGCTGCTTCAGCGTTTGCGCCTTGAGTGAACACAGCAACACGAACTTCACGTCCAGTACCGTGTGGTAATACAGTAGCGCCACGAACATTTTGGTCACTACGTCTTGCATCAACACCTAGGTTAACTGCAACATCGATACTTTCACTGAATTTTGCTGTAGCAAATTTTTGTAAAAGAGCAACTGCTTCATTGATTTCGTATTCTTTAGTTCCGTCAACTTCTGCACGGATAGCTGTCATGCGTTTAGATAATTTAGCCATTGTATTAACCCTCTACTTCCAGACCCATAGAACGAGCAGAACCCGCAATACAACGTACCATCGCTTCAAGATCGGCACCCGTTAAATCAACTTCTTTCGCTTTAGCGATTTCTTCTAGTTGAGCAACAGTAACTTTACCAACTTTATCTTTGTTAGGAACGCCAGAACCAGATTTGATACCAGCAGCTTTCTTAAGTAAGTAAGAAGCAGGTGGAGTCTTAGTTTCGAATGTGAAAGAACGATCAGCATATACTGTAATTACTACAGGAACTGGTGCGCCTTTTTCTTGAGATTCTGTTTTTGCGTTAAACGCTTTACAGAATTCCATGATGTTAACACCGTGTTGACCTAGAGCTGGACCAACTGGTGGTGACGGGTTTGCCATACCAGCTGAAACTTGCAGCTTGATATATGCGGTTACTTTTTTAGCCATGATATATTACCTTTGTTTGGGTATAACGCTGAATCTATCAGCTTCCCGTAAAAACGTAAGCGATTGCATTATTACAATCTACTTGCCAACTTGACTTAATAATTTTAAAAATTAAAGTTATCAAATAAATTGGGCGGCGAATTATAACTGAAAGGAAACCTTTAAGACAAGATCTTTTGGTGTTTTTTTAATCTAAAGCTTCAAGCCTATTTTATTTTTTATTTAAAAAAAAAGCCGATAAGGAAATCCTTATCGGCTTTTTCATAACTGACATTGTCAGCTAGATTAATTTTTTTCTACTTGAGAGAACTCTAGGTCAACCGGCGTTGCACGTCCAAAGATAGACACAGACACTTTTAAGCGGCTTTTTTCGTAATCCACTTCTTCTACAGTACCAGAGAAGTCAGCAAATGGACCGTCTGTAACACGTACCACTTCACCCGCTTCAAACAATGTACGAGGACGCGGTGTATCATGAGACTCTTGTAAACGATTTAAGATGTTATCAACTTCTTTTTTAGAGATCGGTGCAGGACGTTCTGCAGTACCGCCAATAAAGCCCATAACACGGTCGATACTTTTCACTAAGTGCCAACTATCATCGTTCATCGCCATTTCTACTAAAACGTAACCTGGGAAGAACTTACGCTCACTTTTACGTTTTTGGCCTGCACGCATCTCAACCACTTCTTCAGTTGGTACTAAGATTTGACCAAAATGCTCTTCCATTTCGTTTAAACGGATGTGTTCGATTAATGTTTTTTGTACACGTCCTTCGTAACCAGAAAAGGCTTGTACGACATACCATCTCTTTTTTTGAACTTCTTCAGTCATAATAAACCCTTAAATTGAAATAGAAGTAGTAATAAATGAAACTACTCGAACAAAGATGCCATCTAGGCCCCAAAGTACTAAACCACAAATAAATGAGACAACTAATACAATAAGTGTTGTTTGTACTGTTTCTTGACGAGTTGGCCAAACTACTTTGCGTACTTCAAGACGCGCATCTTTTGCAAAACCAAGAAATGTTTTGCCTTTTTCAGTAAATGCAGCAGAAACAAACGCTAGAGCCGTTAATGCTAAAAGCACTAACACACGTAATACGATGTGTGTTTGCTCGCCATATAAAGAATTACCACCAACAACTGCAACTAAAAGTAGTACTGTTATAGTCCATTTTAGCCAATCAAGTGAGCTTTTGCTGTTTTCAGAATTTACTGTACTCATTACGCTTATATCCACTGTTAAAATTAATAATACCGATCTTAGCATTTGTTGCTAAGAGGTAAAACAACCACTTTTATTTAGTCATTGTTTAAATAGGCGAAGATTGCTTTTATATTAAGCAAAGATACACCTAAAAATAAAGCACGTAAGTATAAGGATTTTTCTTCCTTTTGTAACCTGAAAAAACATAAAAAGCGGCATTCTTATTGATAAACCTCAAACATGCGTATTTATTTTCAATATTGCAAGTAACATAAAATGATAATTAAGGTCCCCTCTTAAAACAAAAAAACTGATTTTTTTAAATAAAAAACCATCATTGTTTGCTGGATAACCCAGAGGAATTTTTAGCCAATATTAATAACACATTAAATACTCTCGCTTTAACCAACAAAATTTTTCACTTCCTGTTAAAATAATAAAAATTATTACTTTAAGTGAGTCCCTATGAAATTATTAGTACGTAACCTTGCAAAATCAACCACAGAAGAAAAACTATTAAGCCTTTTTAAAGAATACGGTAATGTACAGTCATGTAATCTCGTACTAGATAAAGATACGGGTCTTTCAAAAGGTTTTGCTTTTATAGAAATGCCAAAAGTAGGTGAAGCGAAAGTAGCAATAAAAGAACTGAACAGTTATAAGTTAGCGGGCAACTTTATACGAGTAAAAAAAGCTGATACTAAAAAAACAGAAGCAAAAGCAGAATCGACAATGGTAGATCCAGCGAAAGTTTGGGAACAAAACAAAGACTAACATTTAGTATTAAATGATATGGCTAATATCGACTGTTCCCCTTTTAATGGTTAAATCAGTCATTACATTAAAGCCTGTAAAGCTTGTTGTCTTTACAGGCTTTAATTTTTAAATTACTTAACCATTATGCCAAAGCTTGTTCAAAATCAGCAATTAAGTCTGCTGTGTTTTCAATACCAATTGAACAACGGATCATATTCTCGCTAATTCCCATTTCTTGACGCAATTGTAATCCCATCTCAAAATAAATCGTTGGTGCGACAGGTAGCGCTAAAGTGCGATTATCGCCTAAGTGCGTTGCACTGATCACTAGATTTAATTTATTCAAAAATTCACAACAATCAATTCCATCAATTAAATCAAAGCTTAAAAGAGCCCCAAAGCCATTAAATAATGATTTAGCGCGTTGATGCTGAGGATGATCGCTTAACCCTGGGTAATAAACTTTTGCTACGTTAGGGTGTACTTGTAAAAGCTCTGCCAGTGCCATTGTATTGGCAGCTTGACGTTCCATGCGTAACTCCATCGTTTCACTACCGACAGAAATCAGATGTGCGCCCTGAGAGCTTAAACAAGCGCCCATATCACGTAACCCCTTTTTCTTGATCTGGCTTATTCCCCATAATTTACTATCACCTTTACGGTAAGCTTCGAAAATATTTGGGTACTGCTCCCAATCAAATAAACCGGTATCTGTTACAGACCCGCCCATCGCATTACCATGGCCAGCAACATATTTAGATAATGAGGTAACAATTAAACTTGCTTTAACGTTTCGTGCATCAAATAAGTAACTCGAAGTGATCGTGTTATCAATAACGTAAACGAGTTTATTTTGATCACAGAACTCGCCGATTTCATCTAATGCACTTACCTGTGTTACTGGATTTGCAATCGTTTCTACAAACACCATTTTAGTATTAGACTTTAAAGCTGCACTAACCTCATTAATATCCGTCGCATCAACTAAAGTGACCTCAATACCGTAACCTTCTAATGTACCTAACAAAGAAGTGGTATTACCAAATAGAAAGCGACTACAAATCAAGTGGTCACCAGATTTTAATAAGGTTAGAAATGTCGCAACAATTGCAGACATACCACAAGAGAATACGGCCGTTGCTACGCCGTTATCCATTTTTTGAATTTTTTTACATAAAGCATCGAGTGTTGGCGTTGAAGAACGAGCATATGCATGCCCTGGCTGCCCTTGAAACACATCGATTAATCCCTGAACATCCTTAAACCCATATGGAACTGAATTATGAATTGGCGCATGAACAGCCCCTGCCTCTAAACCTAATTGATGATCGGAATGCACTATTTTTGTGGTAAAACCTAACGCTGTCATTTGATATCCTTGTTTTTATTCTGAATAATGAGGGGTTGGATGTAAAGCTTTATAAAATCTAACGTATTATGCCAAATTAAGAAGAATTTATCATCAGCTCCCGAAGGAAATAAATTGAAATCCAACATAATTAGTATTTTAATATTTTTAGTCGGTCTAAGCACTTCATACCTCGCCTCTGTCTATTTCACGCACAAAGAAATAGATAAACATAATCAAGAAATGCAAATCATCAGTAAAACCATTAGCTTTAATATCCGCTACAGCATTGAAAATGATGCGGAAAAAATACAGTTATTAGTAAGGCACTGGCAGTCAATAAATGAATTAAACCGACACTGGGAAGGTGATACTCAAATATTAAAACGACAAAACAAATTTATTACTAAAATAAAGTTGTTTCCTGTTATCGAAGAAACTGCATTTAATTTACCTAATAATGCGCTGATCAGAGCTGACAATGATATTCAAAGACATAGCCAGCTTAGAGCACGTAATAATTTACCTATGGAAAGCAGTAAGGTAATACCCTCTTTTATTTACACTAATCAGGTTGATTATAGAAATGAATATATGGTGGAGCTTGCTTTGCAATTTCCAGTCGTAATGGACAATATATTAGTTGCTTATGTTGAAGTATCAATCGATCTTGCTAATTTTTTGCGCAATAAATTGGATACCTACCAAATAACAAATCCGTTTTCTTTATCTGAAAATGGCTTAACACTATTCAGCACCTTACCTGAAAAAATATCAGAAGATAATATTACCCAAAAAATCATGTTGCCTTTTTACGGGCATGACTGGATATTATTAATTTCATCTGAATTACCTCAGCCAAATAAAAACCTGTATTTATTATTATCATTACTTGTTTCTTTTCTTCTTGCTGTGACGGTCAAGTTATTAATGCTTAACCACGCTTTACAGAAACAAAATAAATTTAACCATAACAAAATAAAGCACATCGATAGCGAATACCGAAATAATCAAGCCAAATTAATACAATCCAATAAATTAGCTTCATTAGGTGAAATGGCTTCAGGTATCGCCCACGAAATTAATCAACCACTACAGATCATTTGTATTCATACTGACCTGTGTGTCCAAAACTTAACGATTGGTAATTACAACTTAGTAGAAAAAAGCTTTAAAGCAATAATAGAACAAAGTGAGCGTATTGAAAAAATAGTAAAACAAGTAGGGAGTTTTGGACGGGACAGTGAATTAGATGCTTACCAAAAAGAAGACCCTAATAATATCTTTAATAATGTAATAGACATCGTATTAAGCCAATATAACCAGGACAATGTAGAATTACGACAAATCATACACCGCCCACTACCTTTATTATTTTGCAATAAAACACAAATAGAGCAAGTGTTAATTAACATCTTAATTAATGCACGCGACGCAGTTGAAACTTGCGAAGAAAAAACCGTGTTCTTGAAAGCTCATGTGCAAGGAGAAAACCTCTATATACAAGTTTCAGACTCTGGAATAGGAATTGATCCTCATAAAATAAATAACATCTTTACCCCCTTCTATACCACTAAGCCTATAGGTAAAGGTACAGGTTTAGGACTATCTATTAGTTATTCTATTATTGCTCAACATAAAGGAAAAATAGAAGTAACAAGTGAAATAGGAAAAGGCAGTGTCTTTACAGTCATCATCCCCATCGAAAAATATACCAATCAACGCGTCTAATACCAATCTAAGTAAAAGTATGATCTAATTGATTTATCTATTACGATTAAAGCGACTCAAGATCGAACATATAAAAAGACAGATTTTAAAGTACTTGCCCGTAAGCAAACTTCATTACAAATGAAAGTATGCTTACGGGCTTTAGCACACTTTAAAGATGGGCATTCACGAACCCAAATTGCTCAGTTCCTAAAAGTGAGTAGCACTAGCGTTAATGAATAGGTGAGTAGCTATCTAAGCGGAGCAGTATTGACGTTCGCTTCGGGGCGCTGACTTTAGTCTCCCCGCTTGCATCAAAGTAAAAAACCAAAACAAACCTCATCTA
>NZ_JBAKAZ010000048.1:0-25272 GCF_038155185.1 Psychromonas aquatilis | reverse complement strand
TAACTACAAAGTTATTTCTTTTATTATTTACATTATCAAGGGAGGCTGAAGCCACTGCCCCGAAGTAAGCAATGAGTGTAGTAATACACCATTTCAGATAAAAGTATCGCAGATAAGGCAGAAAATCATTACTCTGCCTCGGAATAGCCTATATTAACAATTAGCCTTCTGTAATAACCGTTCTTAAACCGTAATCTAAAATCTTACCGGTTGTGCTTTTAACACTTAACGTGGTGACTTGAACCTTTTCACCGTTACACAGCTCATTAGTAATCTGACGAATACGGTCGGCATCCAAACGTGGTGAGTAAGTATTAGCAACAATAAATCCACCTTTAGCACGCAGTGCTAATGCGGCTTCAATTAACTCAGGGAATTTATTTTCAATCTTCCAGCGCTCTTTTTTAGCACCAATACCAAATGCTGGTGGGTCCATCACCAAACCTTGATATTGCTTACCACGTTTAATTTCACGCTGTGCAAACTTCAATGCATCTTCTAATACCCAATGTACATCAGTGAGCCCCGAAGACTCCATATTTTCTCGGCCCCATTTAATGATCTGTTTAACAGAGTCACAATGTAAAACCTCAGCACCTTGATCTCGAGCAACCAAAGTTGCAACGCCGGTATAAGCAAATAGATTTAAAAAACGGTCACCAGATTGTAGATTATCAGCAATAAAGTCCCAGTTGGCACGTTGCTCAGGAAATAAACCAACATGTTTAAACTTCGTTAAATGCAAATTAATAGTAATGTTATTAAATTGAATCTGCCAATCATGCGCTAAATTACCTTGCAAAGATTTCCACTCACCGGCACTGCTACTACTTTCAACAAACTCAAAATGCGCCTTCGCTAACCACTGCTTTTTCGATAGTACAGGTTCATAATAAGCATTAACTTCAGGACGAATGGTGATCACATCACCCCAACGTTCTAGTTTTTGGTTATTACCAGCATCAATTAGTTCATAGTCATGCCAAGGAAAGGTGAAAGTTCTTTTTATCATAGGTAACTTAAATTTTTAATTAAGGAATAGGTTAACCTGATTATATCAATCAAATACGAATATTTCAGGAAATCATCTGATTGATTACGTCTTAAAGAGCCATCTTTATTTATTCAATAATAACCCCACAATGTTAATTGAATTGCTGAAAAAATGTGTCTCTGTTACCATAATGGGCTGTTTACAATAAATTGACATCCTACATTCGAAGAATAGGGGCGGTTACTTGTGCCAAAAATAAAAGTTAATAAAGAGAGAGCGATACTGTGAAAAAATTAAAGATGGCAGTTAAAAGGTTGTTATCTAAAACAGGTTCCCTTGACCTTTTTATTAAACGTGCTTATATCTGGGCCACGGTTTTTAGCTATAAACTGCGCTATTTTCTTATTCAAGTGAAGCCAAAGCAGATCATATTTGAAAGCTTCCAAGGGAAATCAGCATCAGACTCTCCCTATGCACTATATTTACAGCTTCAAAAATCGTTACCTAATGCAAAGTTTATCTGGGTATTTGCTAATGACAATATTACAGACTTCCAAACTTTACAAAAGCAAGCTAATACACATTGTGTCATCCGAGGGACGAAAGCGTACTTCCAAGCATACGCATCAAGTCAATATTGGATTGTTAACTGTAGATTACCGTATCGATTATTAGCGAGTTCAAAGCAAACCGTTATTCAATGTTGGCATGGTACTCCATTAAAAAAACTGGGAATGGATATCAAGGTAGAAAACCATCCAACATCGAGTTTAAAAGCAATGCATTTTGCATATCAATGGGAAGGGCGTCGTTGTGATTACTTCCTATCTCCTAGTGCTTATGCCTCAAGCTGTTTTATTAGCTCTTTTGGTCTTGATAAGAATCAAATCGTAGAGTTAGGTTATCCAAGAAACGACAGCTTATTTCGCTATAAAGATGATATCGAATATCAACAAGCTATAAAGCAAAAATTAGGTATAGAAAAAGATAAAAAAGTTATATTATACGCGCCAACTTTTAGAGACGATGACTTCTCTAATGGTAAGCATACCGCAATAAATAGACTTGATAATGATGCATTTAAAGAACAATTTAAAGATGTTCATTTTTTATTTAGAGGACATTATTTTGCTAATGTTGAGTCAAAAAAAGATACCGGCTTCCTAGATGTATCTGATTACCCTTTGATTAACGATTTATTGCTAATTGCAGATGAAATTATTACTGATTATTCTAGCTTGTTCTTTGATTATTTAATTTTAGAGCGTCCGATGTACTTTTATATGTACGATAAAGATAAATACTTAAACGATATCCGTGGGACCTATTTAAATGTTGATACCGATATGCCAGGGCCTGTTGTAGAACGTCAGGAGGATCTGTTGCATGCAATGAAAGAGATGAATTATACAATAGAGCAGCAAAATAAATTTAATCAACTATACAACCTCCATGAAGATGGGAAATCATCATTTCGTATCTTTAATACTCTTATTAAGTAGGTAATAAATTATGACAAAACGCATTATTACATTTGGAACATTTGATGTTTTTCATGTTGGACATATTAATATTTTAGAACGTTGTAAAAGCCTTGGTGATACGTTGATTGTAGGTGTATCAAGTGATGCCTTAAATATGAGTAAAAAGCAAAGAAACCCTATATACCATGAAAATGATCGTATTAAGATTGTTCAGTCTCTTTCCTTTGTCGATGAGGTGTTTATTGAGCACTCATTAGAAAAAAAGCGTGAATACATTGAGTTTTACCGTGGCGATGTTCTGGCGATGGGTGATGACTGGAAAGGGCGTTTTGATGAATTTTCAGATATCTGTGAAGTCGTGTATTTTCCTCGTACCCCTTCTATTTCAACATCTGAAATTATTGAAATAGCGAAAAGTATTTAATGAAGGCTTAAAGGGTGAATAAGAATCGCTATTTAAAATTAAGAGCCTTTCTGTTTATTAAAGGCTCTTTTTTTTCGCTATTAAGTTTTTTTATTAAACGAGAAAACAAAAGAATTATCTTTAATTCTGAGTTTAATACTGAATTTAATCATAACTCTAAATACTTATTTTTATACTTTCTGAAACATTATAGAGAGTTTGAAGTACGTTTTGTGATCAACGAGCCGTTACTTCAAGAAAAATTAAATAAAGAAATAGGGCCTTATTTTATTGATACTCATAGTTTAAAAAATATATTTTATATTTTAAAAGCTAAAGTATGGGTGACTTCTTCCTTAGAAACGCCAATTAGCGGTATTTGGCAAAGTTATCATCGCTATGTCTTCCACCTTGGGCATGGTGCACCTTTAAAGCGTATTGGACGTGCGGAAAGGTACGTGAATTGGAAGAAAGCACTTTATTATCGTTTCATAAAACTAAACTTTAGTTATTTTTTCTCTACCTCTGAAGCATTTTCAGAAACGTGGAGAGCTTGTTTAAATTTAAAAAAAGAGCAAATAGTGGTTGCTGGACAATCGAGAAATGAAGCGATAAACACAACGCAAAACACCGATTCAAATGTGTTGGCACTATTACCACCACAGCGTAAGCATATCTTGTATGCTCCAACGTGGCGCCCCTTCGATGATACTATTTTGTTTCCTTTTTTTGATTTTGATTCTACAGAGTTAGATGCGTTTTTAGAGGAAAATAACATCACTTTACATATGCGTTGTCATCCTAACTTTGAATCAGAACTACCGGCTAAGCTTAAAAAAATAACCAACTTAAAAGTATTGTCACGAGAAAAATTAACCGATATTAATGATGTTTTAGGACGGTTTGACTTGCTGATTACAGATTATTCAAGTATCTATATTGACTTTTTATTAACCCAGAAACCACTTCTGTTTTTGCCTTATGATTATGATAAATATAAAGCAAAAATTGGTTTTACAATTCCATATAATGAGGCAACTCCTGGGCCGAAACCGGAAACTCAAAAGCAATTTATAATCGAGTTAAAACGCTTATTAGAGGAACCGCAATATTATAAACAAGAAAGAGAAGATACGAATGATTGGTTGAATGTTGTGCAAAATAATCAATCAAAACAAAATGCATATTTAATTTTTAAATTGATAAACAACAAATAATTTTTAATTTAATGTAAAAAGTTATTTTTAACATTAAAAAAATAGGTGTAAATAAATTGAATAAAAAAGCTATTTCAAGAAACTTATATATTCTTTATACATTGGCGCATTTAAAGAAAAAAGCCAAAGTTAGAGGGACTCTTTTCGGCTATTTCTGGTGGATAATTGAACCTATGATGTTAATTGCTTTATACAGTTACGTTGTAGGGATGATCTTTGGTCATAAAGGCACAGATCAAATCCTGATGATCGCTGTCGGGGTAACACTTTGGAAGTGGTGGAGCATGAGTATGTCTTCAGGAACAAAGTCATTTAGACGATATAAGGATATTGTATGCCAAGTTAAAATGCCTTTGCCTATTTTGCCAGCCTCGGAAGTATTTGGTGAAAGTTATATGTTTTTCTTCGCCTATTTATTGTTACAAACTGCTTTATTGTACTTAGGTTTTGTTCCTGATGTCTTAGCGCTTCTATTAAGTTTTGCCATTTCAACCCTTGCGGTCAGTGCGTTATCGCTTGCATTGGCAATGCTTAATGTGTTTATTAGGGATACTGATTTTCTTGTTAAGTTTGGATTAAGAATATTGTTTTATATTACCCCTATTATTTACCCTGCGAGTCGCGTGCCAGAGAACTTCCAATTTTTAATTGAGCTAAACCCTTTTGCTTATTTGATTACTTATTATAACAATGCGCTTATTTATACTGATCGAGTCGAGTATGGAAATATGTTTTATGCGCTTGTTGTTTCTGCTATTGCGTTGTTTTTACTAGTGCGTCTTTGTAAAAAAATAACTCCTCAAATTATCCGGAATGTTTAATATGAACAATGACAAAAAATTAGTCGTAGAACTTGAAAATGTCACATTAAAATATGCTCAGAGCACTAGTTTTAATTTAAAGCGATTTTTTCTGTCGAAACATGAGCGAAAAAGGGTTGTGTCCAATTCTAATGCCAGCCGAGAAGATGCCCTAAGTGATGTCTCAATCAAGTTTTATGAAGGTGATATTGTTGGTATCGTCGGGCGTAACGGCGCCGGGAAATCGACTATTTGTAAGGTTTTATCTGGGGTATTAGAGCCTACAACAGGTAAGTTTCACTCTAACCTTGGTATTGGTGCCTTATTGTCACTTAAATCTTTTTTTACAAAAGAATTAAGCGGGTTAGATAATATTTATTTAATAGGGGCATTATTAGGAAAAAATAAAAAAGAGATAGAAGATAAAATTGAAGACATTATCGATTTCTCTGAATTAGGAGATTCTATTCATAAGCCAACAGAAACCTACTCTAGCGGTATGGTCTCAAGATTGGCTTTTTCGATTGCGACTTCTTACCGTAGCGATATTTTAATTATTGATGAGGTGTTAAGTGTTGGTGATAAATACTTTAAAGAGAAATGTAACACTCGAATGAAAAGTATCATGAAAGAGTCGAAACTCATCATTATCGTTTCACATTCAGATTCCGATATAAAAAATATGTGTAATAGGGCTATTTACTTGGATAAGGGACAAGTAATAATGGATGGTTCTGTTGATGAAGTTATGAATAAATATAAATAATAAAAGGTAGAGTAAATGATGTTTGCATCAATAATAATATTGATTTTGTGTGTGATTTTAAATATTTTCATTTCACTATTTATCATTAAAAATACAAAATTAATTAATAAGCTTGAACGAGGCCTTAAAAGGGTTTTCGCTGGAAAAATGTTCAACATGGCATTTTATGCTTTTTGCTTCAAGTGGTTTACAGTTAAAGAAAAGGTTGTTTTATTTGAATCTCACTTAGGGAAAGCTCTATCTGATAATCCTTATCACCTTTTAATTACTTTGTTAGAAAATGATGAGTTTAAAAATTTCAAATGTGTTGTTGTTAGTGATAAAAATGATTTTATTTCTAATGAAGCATTATTACCTCACCTCAATAAAGTTAAATTTGTTAAATACAAAAGCTTCGTATATTGCTATTACTTAGCTTGTTCTAAATTTTTAATAAATGACTCGACTTTTTCCTATCAATTTATTAAAAGGAAAGAGCAAGTATATCTGAATACTTGGCATGGAACCCCTTTGAAAACAATGGGGAAATATATAGGTGATAATCCATTAGCTTTGAATAATACGTTACGAAACTTTTTACATGCAGATTATCTCTTAGCTCCGAATGAGCAAGTTTTATCAATGTATGAAAATGATTACATGCTAGATGGCATAATAAATAAAAAAATCATTAAATCTGGCTACCCAAGAAACTCAGTTTTTTCTAATCCATCTAATAATAAAGATATGATGGAAAAGTTGGATATTCTGGGAAAGAAGATTATCTGTTATATGCCAACTTGGAGACCATCTTCCAATAAGTTAGAAGAACAAGCATATATTGATAAGGTATTGAAAGATATTTCTTATATATCTAACAATTTGAATGATGATTCACTTCTTTACGTTAACCTTCATTACTATGTTAGTGATGCTTTGGATTATGATAAATTTGAGAATGTATTCCCTTTTCCTGAGCAATATGAAACATATGAGTTCTTAAGTATTGCAGATGTTCTTGTTACTGATTACTCAAGTGTATTGTTTGATTATGCTAAGACAAATAAAAAAATAGTTCTTTATTGCTTTGATTATGAAGAATATTCTTCAAAAAGAGGGTTTTCAATTAATTATTCTGATATTCCATTTCCGAAATGTGCATCATTAACTGATTTGATGGAAGAAATTAACAGTAATGAAGTTTATAATTCAACTGAAGAGCATCAAGCATTTATTAAGAAATACTGTCCGTTGGAAGATGAAAACTCAGCATTACACTTGCTAGACTTTTTACTCTTAGGGAAGAAACCTGAGTTTGAAATATATACGACGAGACGGAATGAATCATTAACATTAATTTACAGTGGACCATTTTTAAAGAATGGTATTACAACATCGTTGCGTAACCTATTATCAAACACAATTGAAAGTGAAACAAAGTTCGTATGTAACTTTATATCAAAAGGGGTTAAAAAAGAAAATTACCCAACAATAACAGAGTTAGATAATAAAGATGCGTACATTCCCATTATTGGTCGTATGACGTTAACTGTATTGGAGAAAATTGTATTTTTCTTTATTAAGGATAAAGCTAATCAGCGATTTGATAAGTTTAAATCTTGTATTTATAAAAGAGAGGTGCAGCGGATTTACGGTGAATGTAGTTTCGATAATATTATTCACTTTACTGGTTATGATAAAAAAACAGCCGCACTTTATGAATATATAAAGGGAAATCGAACCATCTTTGTTCATAACGATATGAGGAAAGAGTTAATAGTTAAGAATAATTTCAACTCTAACTTTATTTTTAGAGCTTGGGAACGTTATGATAATATAGCTTTGGTTCGTGATTCTTTGAGGAGTTCAGTTTGTGAGCTATTACCTTCAGTGTCGGATAAGCTAAAAGTAGTACATAATACAGTGAATTTAAGTTCACCCTCTGAGTTATCGGAAGCTCCTTTAAATTCATTAGGATTAGATATAGAAATATCTTTAGCTTTAAGTAATTCAGCGACCAAAAAGTTCATTACAATTGGACGTTTCTCTCCCGAGAAAGGACATGATAGATTAATAACTGCTTTTGAGAAAGTAGCAGAAGTCAATCACGATGTTGAGCTTTTTATTATTGGTGGGTATGGTAGGTTTTATAAGAAAACCTGCGAGCAAGTTTTGAATTCCCCATTTCAAAGTAAAATACATATTATTTCATCATTGCAAAACCCTTACCCAGTCCTTAAAAGTTGTGATGCATTTGTTTTATCTTCATTTTATGAAGGATTACCAATGGTATTCTTTGAGGCAATACAAATGGGGTTACCAGTAATTTCCACAGATATCGATGGACCATCTCAATTTTTGAAAAGTGGTTATGGCGAAGTTGTGGATAATTCTGTAACTGGTTTGTTTTATGGTATGCAAAAATATTTAGATGGGCATATTGAGCCTACTGAGTTAAGCCTTGTTGATTTTAATAATAAAGCAAAAGCTGAATTCATAAGTTTAATTAACTAATCTTTTGCTTTGTAAGTATTGTTTTGTTTATTAATTTTTTAGCCGAGTTCTATTTCGACTCGGTTTATCAGCACAACTCTATCATTGCTATTTCTTTTTTCAAAAGGTTAGGCGCGGCGCTAAAGTTACGCTTAACTGAGATAATTATAAACAATAGGCAGGTTCATCAAATGAATATGGTGAAGACTTAGTGTTATACCGTTTATGTCATTGGGTTACTAATAACTTACGTTCTCAACTAGTTGATACTGCTATAGTCCAACAATTTATTGGATATGAAAAATACTGGGGCTAGATAATCGATAATCATACTGGTCGGTCTGAATTAAAGGTTGTCAGATAGATAATGGATAAACAGCCTAAAATTTAAAGGTATGTTCGGCAATAAGTTACTTTTGCTTCTATTCTGGTCTAATTGAGCCGGACACTTTAATTATGGACGATGATATCCACCATCGGGGGGGAGGATGAATACAAAACGTCAATACAAAATATATACCAGTGAGTTCAAAGCTGAAGTACTAGCATTAATTAACGAGTAAGGTTATATCGTTCAAGAAGCCACATCTGCTTTAGGCATAGCTTAGAATTAGCTTTACTATTGAAAAGTAGAAGAGCAAGTAAATTCAACCGTTTATTTAGTTGAACGCGCTTTGCAAATCGCGATTAACATTAGGCACCCTAAAGTATGAATGGTTATTAAATGTAATGCATTTAAAACAAGAATCAATGAGAGAATATGTTGAAGAATATATTAGTTACTACAAAAGACTGCATACGACGCTTGGTGATTTAACACTAATTAGCTATGAAAGAATACATAGTCAGGTCCCACTTATACTTGACCAAAATATTATATAGGATTGAAATATTATGAATTCGTCATTAATAAGTAAGACTGAGTCTAACTTTATTAAAGGTATTGCAGTGATGTTGTTATTGCAACATCATTTATTTGCTTTTGATAATAGAATTCCTGACTTAAATAATTTGATACATATGTTCAATTATTATAATTTAGAAAAAATTATTGGTATTTATGGAAAAATATGCGTACCTATTTTTCTTTTTATTAGTGGGTATGGGTTTACTGTCAGTAACAAAAGAGAGGAAAAATATTACCTTCATAAAATAATAATGATATACAAGGCAGTAGCTTTGGTATTTTTCATATTTATACCTATATGTTTTTTTATATTTCAAGATCCCAAGATAAGTTTAAATATTAAGCTATTAATATCAAACTTTTTTGGTTTTTCATCCTCATTCAATGGTGAATGGTGGTTTCTTCTGCCATATATATTGATGGTTATGTTGACCCCGTTATTGCAACGTACTAAAAAATATACGTTATCAATATTAGCAATCTCACTGGTTTTACATCAAGTCGACGGATATGGTCTTTGGGGGCAGTTTTTATATTGGCAACCAGCGTACATTTTTGGCTTCATATGTGCCGTTCATAGAGAATATATAAATAGGGTTTTATCCAAACAATATATTTCAATTATATTTACTATTTTTACATTTTTAGTTGTCAAACTATGTTATGACCAATGGAAAGTTGAAGGGTTATTGTTCACAACCCCGTTAGCTGTAATTTCAATTGTATTTATATCTAGAATTACGCCTTGTCTTATAAGGAAAGTAATTCAAGATATAGGAAGTAAATCTTTGTTTATATGGCTTACTCATTCATTCTATTGTTATCATATAGCGAAGAATTATATTTATTCACCTAAATATACAATACTTATACTACTAAACTTATTAGTCATTTCTTATATATCAGCGCTTCTTCTAGAAAAATTAGCATCATTGATCGATATTTTACTATTTAAATTTAACCTTCGAGTTAAATTTCTATTTGCTAAGTCTAATAATAAGAGCGCTTGATGTTTTTATGTGAAATAAGTATCTAATAGGATTTAGTAAATATTTATTTTAAGGCTATGTTCAACACTGATACTTGTTATTAATAGACTTGGAGGCGTTAATTGCTAATTACAAAAATTTGGTAGCTGTGTGAAAGTGTAATTTGTTCAGTATTTTATACCTCTAACTCTTTGTTTTTATTCGTTATTACAAGTCTTGGAACTGTAGGTTTACCATCTAAATTAAACATTTCTTTGCATTAATTCACCTTTTTTATAGTTCACTTGTCCATTTTCTAGTTAATCTTTGATAAGCAAGTGGTTAAATACATCCCAAAACATTAACCACACGCTAAAAATGGCCTATAAAGAAGCAGGGGATTGATTCCATTATTGGTTACCGCTAATAACGTTTATTTATTAATCCCTTAGCTATATGAATAAAAACAAAATAGCGAATAGCAGTAAACATATACCTTACTTACTGATAAAATAGAGATTATTTATATTATCGTTGATAGGCTTATTTCTTTGAAAAAAATCTTTATTACAGGTGCAAATGGTTTTGTTGGGCGCTTACTCGCATCCACTATGGCCTTGGACAATACTGCTACTATTTTAAGATCTACTCGTAGTAACACCTGCAATGATGGTGATATTTCCGTCGACTTTTCAAAAGCGTTTAATATTGCAAATCACTTAAGTGAAGTAGACGTTATTATTCATTGTGCTGCTCGTGTGCATGTCATGAACGATAATGCAGATGATCCGCTTGCTGCATTCCGCGCCGTGAATACACAAGGAACATTGCGTTTAGCGCAACAAGCTGCTGAATCTGGTGTTAAAAGATTTATATTTATCAGCTCAATCAAAGTAAATGGAGAATCAACAGAAATAGGTCGCCCATTTACCCCCCATGACAATCATATTCCAGTTGATCCATACGGCTTGAGCAAATACGAAGCCGAAGCTGGATTACGTGAAATTGCGCAACAAAGTGGGATGGAAGTGGTAATTATTCGCCCACCTTTAGTTTACGGACCAGGTGTTCAGGGGAATTTTCTATCAATGCTGAAATGGATGAACAAAGGGTTACCTTTGCCTTTGGGTGGCATTGCAGATAATAAACGCAGTTTAGTTTCGTTGAGTAACTTAGTGGATCTGATCATCACCTGTATAAAGCACCCTAACGCAGCCAACCAAACTTTCTTAGTGTCAGATGATCATGACTTATCAACCACGCAATTACTCGCTTACATTGCCCAAGCACTCAAAGTATCAAAGCGGTTGTTACCAATACCAAGTTCATGGCTAAAACTGGGGGCTAAGCTAGTCAATAAACCGGCAATATCAGAGCGCTTATGTGGCTCATTACAAGTTGATATCTCTCATACTAAAGAGCTGTTAAACTGGGCGCCACCAAACTCTCAGGAAGCATCCTTAAGAGAAACGGCAAATCACTTTTTAGCACATCATCAGAAGAAATAAACATCATATGGATCATTATATTATTCGAATATTAGACTTTGCGTTTGCACTTGTTGGGCTTTTATTGGCTTGGCCGATTTTAATCTTAGTCGTGATAGTAGGGTATTTTGATACCGGCTCTCCGATATTTGTGCAACAACGAGTGGGGAAAAATAAAAAAGCATTTAACTTAATCAAATTTAGAACCATGTCAGTGGGGACGCAATCCGTTGCCAGCCATTTAGCCAACAGTGCCTCAATCACTAAATTTGGATTATTTTTACGTAAATCAAAGATAGATGAGCTACCGCAACTGATTAATGTATTAAAAGGTGAGATGAGTTTTGTTGGGCCAAGACCTAACTTATTTAACCAAACAGAACTCATTGAAGCGCGTGATAGTCGAGGTGTTTACAATGTGCTTCCTGGCATCACTGGGCTTGCGCAAGTTAACTGTATTGATATGTCGACACCAGCATTATTAGCTAAAACAGATTTAGAAATGATCCAAACGTTAAGCATCAAACACTATTTTAAATATACTGTGATGACGGCAACGGGAAGTGGATCAGGTGATCGAGTTCGATAGGAAAGTTTAATAAGTACCTTACAATGTGAAGCGTCATTTTTTACTTGTATTGTACTTTTGTTTAAAAAAGGGTCTTATGAGTATCATTAATTCTATTTTATCGGCACCAAGAATATATAAGCGGGCGATCAGTCTTTGCATCGATATCCTCTTTATCAATATTTCTTTTTTCGCGGCCTTCTATACCCGTATGAGCTACATTAACCTGTCTGGTTATGAGCTATTGCTTTTTGTTTTAACCGGGTCAACATTATTTCTGTTTACACGTGTCGGCTTATACCGCGCTATTTTGCGTTACCTAAGTGTGCATGCATTACTGACCATTGTATTAAGCTGTATCAGCTCTGCTCTACTAATGGTTGTTTCTGGATATTTCTTGGACGTCTTTATTCCGAGAACGATTCCTATTATTTATTGTGCTTACCTTATTTTACTCTGTGGTGGCGCAAGATTATTTGTACGTATTTTAGTTTCTCAAAGTCTTTGTAAACGCAAAAAACGAGTAATTATCTACGGCGCTGGTGATTCTGGTCGTCAGTTAGTTAACCTATTACGTCAAGGACACGAATTCCACCCAGTTGCATTCATTGATGATGAAAAACGTTTATTCAAAACGGTGGTTAATGGCCTCACGGTTTTTAATAGTAAAAACTTAGCTGCGTTAATTGCTAAAAAACGCGCTTCAATGGTTTTATTGGCAATGCCTGGAGCAAACCGCACTGAGCGTAAAAAAATAATCGATTCATTAGTGGATTTACCCATTGAAATAAAATCGATCCCTAAGTTCTCAGACCTATTATCAGGTGCAGCGACAATTGACCAATTGCGCGATGTACCTATTGAAGATCTATTAGGACGTGAGCCTGTACCTGCAAAACAACCTTTACTGGAAGCCAATATTGTCAATAAAGTCGTGATGGTAACAGGGGCTGGTGGCTCAATTGGCTCTGAGCTATGTCGACAAATTATCCTACAAGGGCCAAAAGCACTGGTTTTATTTGAATTATCAGAGTTTGGCTTATATAAAATAGAAAAAGAGCTGTCAGAACTGATTGCAGAAGAAGGCTTAACCGTTACCTTAATTCCGCTATTAGGCTCTGTACAACGTTTAAATCGCATCACTATGGTACTAAAAAGCTTTAATGTCCAAACCGTATTCCATGCTGCTGCTTATAAACATGTACCATTAGTTGAAAACAATGTGGTTGAAGGGGTGCGTAATAATGTTTTTGGCACCTATTATGCGGCATTAGCAGCCATTGAAGCCAAGGTGGAGTCGTTTGTATTAATCTCTACCGATAAAGCTGTGCGTCCAACGAATGTGATGGGGGCGACTAAACGCATGGCTGAGTTGGTATTACAATCATTAGCAGAAGAGCAAACAACCACACGTTTTTGTATGGTGCGTTTTGGTAATGTACTAGGCTCATCGGGCTCGGTTATTCCATTGTTTAAACGACAAATTAGCAAAGGGGATTACGTCACCATCACCCATAAAGATATTATTCGCTACTTCATGACTATTCCTGAAGCCGCGCAATTAGTTATCCAAGCGAGTGCATTAGCAAAAGGGGGGGATGTCTTTGTATTAGATATGGGAGAGCCAGTAAAAATTGTCGATTTGGCAGTGAATTTAATTAAATTGTCTGGGCTCGAAGTAAAATCAGAAAGTAACCCATACGGTGATATTGAAATTCGTTACACTGGTTTAAGACCCGGTGAAAAGTTATACGAAGAACTATTGATTGGCGATGATGTGCATAAAACTGAGCACGAGCGAATCATGACTGCAAAAGAAAACTTTCTTCCTTATTCAATGTATGAGGGAATTTTGGCTGAATTAGATGATGCCTGTCATCACTTTAACCATGAAAAAATTCGAGATATCTTATTGTCTACACCAACAGGATTTAACCCTACTGATGACATTGGTGATCTAGTATGGAATGCCAATAATAACAGTAATATTTAGATTTATTTAACGTTAACGGTGTTTTTTTAAACATTTCTTGTGCTCTCTTTACAACACTATGGCATATTAAGTATTGTGAAAAGGGCATTTTTACTGATTTTAATCCTGTAAAATGCTAAAAATACCAAATAAGTTGTTTTATCGTGACTTATCACCACACTTAAATGCTGAATAGTTACAAAAAAAGAGTAAAATACAATTGAAATTGCTTAATGTAGAGTACTTAACATGTTATAGAATGCATATTAGCGCTCAAAGCGATATATCATTAATCTTAAGTTCATTTAAATAAGATTAATGCTTTAATTAATTTTTAACGAAATGGTCATGTAAATATTTAATACAACCATTTTAACCAAATAAGGTACCAATTTAATATGTCGGGTTTAAACAACCAAGAGAACAATCCAAACAGTGATCAAAACCAACTTAAAGCCTTACTAGAAAAGCCAGTTGAAGATTTACCTTTAATCTCGCTTTATCGTATCCGTTACCTAGCAACTGAATTAGGTATGGACTCAGTGGTAACACATGCTCAACAGTTAATCGACAAACGTAAACTAACGTTATAATTACCCTGATATTGGGAGAGCGACTCTCCCAATAAAGCGATACACCATCAATAAATAGTGTTTATCTGCTTTAAATGGCGGTCTTTAACTTAAGGAGCAATCCCTTTATAAGTTAAGTGGCCGCTACTTTTAATCATTAATACAAGCTCAACGTTCGTGGTCAGATTTTCACTCCCGCTCGATACTATTTATCCTCCTTTTATAAACTACTAAGTACGGTTTACGCTAAATATGCCTATTGTCAGAAAGCTTATTAGCTTGATCGTCAGGTGTAAAAATTTATGTAACTTTTTAAGCAAAAGAGTAACATTAAATACCAGTTAAGAGATTCACAATAAATAAAGGGAAGATGATGACGATTTTAGTAACAGGCGGAGCAGGTTATATAGGCACACATACAGTTGTATCGCTATTAGAAGAAGGTCAACAAGTTATAATTGTTGATAATTTATGTAATGCCTCGCTAACTTCCTTAGATAGAGTCAAAGAGATAACCGGAAAAGAGCCCATTTTTTATCAGGGTGATATTTTAGATAAAGCCTTTTTAGATACCGTTTTTGCTAAACATAATATCGACTCAGTAGTTCATTTTGCAGGCTTAAAATCAGTTGGAGAGTCAGTAAGTAAACCTGTTTCTTACTATCAAACAAATGTGCAAGGTACATTAACATTGCTAGATGCAATGAAAGAGGCGGGCGTTTTTAAACTCGTTTTCAGTTCATCAGCAACAGTTTATGGTGACCCAAGTACATTACCTATTCGAGAAAGCTCACCAGTGGGTAAAACGACCAACCCTTATGGAACCTCAAAATTAATGGTAGAAATGATCTTAGCAGATGTTGCTAAGTCAGATCCTCGTTGGGCATTTGTTATTTTACGTTATTTTAACCCGGTCGGAGCCCATATCTCAGGACTGATCGGAGAAGATCCAAACGGTATCCCAAATAATTTATTACCCTACATTGCTCAAGTAAGCGTTGGAAAATTAAAAGCATTAGGCGTTTTTGGTGATGATTATGACACAGCAGATGGAACAGGCGTACGTGATTACATTCATGTTGTCGATTTAGCCTTAGGTCATTTAAAAGCGTTAAAACGTATTGAAGATGAAGCAGGGTTATTCACTTATAACCTTGGAACGGGCAATGGCTACTCAGTGTTAGATATGATCAAAGCCTTTGAAAAAGCCAGCGGTAAAACCATACCTTATAACATTTTACCACGTCGAGATGGTGATATTGCTGCTTGTTACGCTGCACCTGAAAAGGCATTAACAGAACTGAACTGGAAAGCTGAGCGTGGCTTAGATGACATGATGGAAGATACATGGCGTTGGCAATCAAATAATCCAAATGGCTACGAAAAATAAAGCTTAAAGTCTACGGTTTAAGTAATGCAAAAAGGGAAGTTATCTTTTAGCTCTAAGAATATGTAAGAAGCTCTTGTTGCCTAGGAGCTTTTTTCGTTTAAAAAGATGTTATTCAAATCATCGACGATCACCTCAAACTATTATGCCAACTAACTTGATAATAAAAATATTAACCTGGCCTTTTATCCAAACAACCTAGATACATTGGTAAACTTAATGATAACCTATCTAGGATATCGGAAAAGGTAAGAAGGTTTCTCTCTAAAATTGGATTTTTTACTCCTTTGGGTTGTTTTTTTTAAAGGGGGAGTAGTAACCTATTGTAAATAATAGATTTTTTATAATTTTACTTATACTATTAAGCTGATTTTTTCTATGGATGGACATTTCATTATTAATATCTTCATTGATCTACTATTTCTTTTTGCATTTTCCTTCTCAATGCTTTTTCTACTAAGAAAAGTCGCAAGACACCCGCGTATCGGTTTGGTCGATAACCCTGACCAGCGAAAGAACCATCAGGGAGCAGTCCCCTTGGTAGGTGGAATCTCTACTTTTTTATCAATAACCTACTTTCTATATAACAATATTGCTCTGTTCCCCCATAGTTATTTATACCTTTTTTGTATTACAGTATTAGTCGTCATTGGCGCTTTAGATGACAAATTCGATATTAGCTTTAAATTGAGAATGGCGGTACAAGCGATCCTCGCCTTGTATTTTATTCAAGTATCAGGAATGCAGTTAACCGAACTTGGCGATTTATTGGGTTTCGGCAATATTGTTTTACCAGACGCCATCGCGAAAATAGTGACAGTATTAGGCGTATTAGGAGCAATCAGTGCATTTAATATGGTTGATGGGTTTGATGGGTTATTAGGTGCGTTAGCGTCGACCTCCTTTATTGGTTTAGCTATTCTTTTCTCGATTGCAGACTTCGAACAATATGCCTATTTATGCCTGGTATTTATTATTGCAATGTTGCCTTATTTACTATTTAACTTAGGTTTTTTGGGGAGAACACGTAAAGTATTTATGGGGGATTCTGGTAGTATGATGATTGGTTTTACCATTATCTTTATGTTGATATTCGCAGTGCAATCAACTCCTGAGAAGCAAACAATGCGTGTTGTTACCGCCCTATGGTTAATCACTTTACCCTTAGTCGATATGACGGCAATTATTTATCGCCGAATCCGTAAAGGTAAAAGCCCCTTCGAAGCAGATAGGGAGCATCTTCATCATATATTCGATAGAATTGGTTTTACCCCAAAACAAACATTAACAACGATTACTTGTATTTCATTATTGTGTGCAATGGTAGGAATCGTAAGTGAAATTTATCAAGTTGCTGAATATATAATGTTTTATTTTTTTATTGCCTTTTTTATTGTATATACAGTGTTATTGAGTCACATCTGGAAAGTGACTAAAAGAATACGTTCAATAGCTCGTTTAAAACGCATCAAAAAACGCATCAAGCAAGTTTAGTGTCTTAATAATGAACCTTGAAAGCTGTGCCATGTGTTTATCTTAAATATTCAACCTTTACTAAGCTGATTTAGCGAAATAAATAACGTATCATTAACTTTTAAATTATCACTTCAACTGTAGAGAATGAAACATGAAAAAAATTGCTGTTGCCGGTACCGGCTATGTTGGTTTATCAAATTCCGTATTATTAGCTCAACATAATCAAGTCATCGCAGTTGATTTAGTGCCTGAAAAAATTGAATTATTAAATCAAAAAAAATCACCAATAGTGGATCGAGAAATTGAAGATTTCTTAGCGAATAAACCACTTAATTTTACAGCGACATTAGATAAAGAGTTGGCTTACAAAGATGCTGATTTTGTCATCATCGCCACGCCAACCGATTATGATCCTGAAACAAACTACTTTAATACGGTTTCTGTTGAGTCGGTTATCAAAGAGGTAATGGAAATTAATCCAGATGCCGTTATGGTGATAAAATCCACTGTGCCAGTAGGATATACAAAAAACATAAAAGAAGAGTTCGGTTGTGAAAACTTAATTTTCTCACCAGAGTTCTTACGTGAAGGTCGCGCACTGTACGATAACTTATACCCATCTCGTATCGTGGTTGGTGAGCAATCAGAGCGAGCTGAAACATTTGCTAATTTATTAGTAGAAGGTGCAATTAAAAAAGATATCGATGTTTTATTTACAGATTCTACTGAAGCTGAAGCAGTAAAACTGTTTTCAAATACCTATTTAGCGTTGCGTGTTGCTTACTTTAATGAGTTAGATAGTTACGCAGAAGTGCACAACTTAAATGCGCGTCAAATTATAGAAGGCGTTGGCTTAGACCCTCGCATTGGTAATCACTACAACAACCCATCTTTCGGTTACGGCGGTTACTGTTTACCAAAAGACACTAAACAATTGCGTGCAAATTATAAAAATGTACCAAATAATATTATCGGTGCAATTGTTGATGCTAATACGACACGTAAAGACTTTGTCGCCGATTCAATCATAGCGAAAAATCCAAAAGTGGTTGGTATTTACAGATTAGTAATGAAAGCCGGTTCAGATAACTTCAGGTCTTCAAGTATCCAAGGGATCATGAAGCGTATTAAAGCCAAAGGTATTGAAGTGGTGATTTATGAACCAGTATTCGAAGGTGAGCACTTTTTTAACTCCAAAGTAATCAGCTCTCTTGATGAATTCAAAGCGATGTCAGACGTCATAGTATCTAACCGTATGGTTGATGAAATTCAAGATGTTAAAGATAAAGTTTACACCCGAGATCTATTCGGTAGTGATTAACCTGTAACCTCCTACAGAAAGCCACCACCCCGAAGAATACCTTCTTATGGGGCGGTGACTTGATTTATTTCGAGTCTGTTGTCTCATATATTCGGGCGGTGGGCGAATTAAGCGTCAGCTTAGTCTCATGGGCGGAGGAGCTCTGCGACTCCTTTTTTTAGTCTCCCTTGTAGGTGCAAAGAATAAAATAGCCACTTCATTAGTTACCTTGCTGCACTTCAATTAAACGTTCTTTATTCGGGGCGGTGGCTTCAGCCTCCCTTGTAGATGCAAAGAATAAAAGAGTCACTTCATTAGTTATCTTGCTGCATTTTACTTCGATGAATTTTGTATATGCCTTTTGTTTTGACGCAAGCAGGGAGACTAAAGTCACCGCCCCTGGGTAGGTTTTTGTATTTGATGCAGCAGGGAGACTAAAGTCTCAGCCGGGAAAGTTTTTTATTTGAGGCAAGTATATAGTTAAAGTTACTACCTCGATTAAAGAAAGCTATAAAATAGTAAAAAAGTGTTTTTATTAAAGTGATGAATAATAATGATATTTGTTACTACAAATATACTTTTACATTTGCTACTCTGTGGCAATAAAAATGTGTTATAAAGTAAATTATATTATATTATTAACCATAAATAAGTAATCGGTGTTGAGTCCTAATTAAGTAATGCCACTCCGCTAACAAAAGTGAAACGAAAATAAATGCCAAATATCTCAATAAAAATTGCTGTTGTCATCAGCACATTGATCATTGCAGGTTGTAGTTCGAGACCTCGTGAAGTAAATGCATCACTGCCATTAGTTACACCTACAACACAAACTGTTACCGGAAAAGCGATCCCAGAAAAATATTGGTCAAGCCTTTCTTCTGCAGGCGTTACAACACTAACTCATGAAAAATACCAAATTACACTTTCCCCTCTATATACCTCAGCTTTAGGAAACTTATGTCGAAAGTTAACATTAGTTGATCAAAACAAAACACAAATGAAACGAATTGCCTGTGAACTGTCGTTAGTCAATGCCAATAACCAACCCTATAAAGCCTGGTTCTTAGAAAAACAAATAATAGAGACGAGTAGCTATGTTGAACTGTAATCCATTCATAAATATATCTTCTAAGCTACTGTGTAAAGTAAGCATATTCAGCTTATTACTACTAACTACAACTGCCAATGCCGCATTTGAACCAAGCACAGTCGATACACAAGTTAATACGGCAGATATCATCCCTCAAATAGAATCAGTAAAACCATCACCAGACGTAGGCTCATATCAAACCCAAACACGTAAAGGCGTATTATTACCAGGTGAAGTACCTGTTAGTGAACTATTACCGCCTTCAGGTGAAGATAATCCACCGCCATACGGTGCTAATTTATTTGCTGGTGGATACGAATCAGAACGTGTCGATGGTTTAAATGACAATTATCTTATTGCAGCTGGTGATAAAATTAATATTTGGATTTGGGGAGCCGTTAGTTATGCTGATCTGGCTACCGTAGATAACCAAGGTAATATTTTCATTCCTGAGATTGGTCCGATTAACGTTTTAAACGTCCCAGCAAGTGATGTAAACAAATTAGTCAGCTTAAAGATCAAAGAAATTTACACTAATAATGTTGAGGTTTACGTTAACTTATTAAGTGCAACTCCGGTTAGTGTTTACCTATCGGGTGCTATTATTCGTCCAGGGCAATATGCCGGAATGGCATCTGACAGTATTTTGTATTTTCTAAAAAGAGCGGGTGGTATTGATTCAGACCGCGGTAGTTATCGGAGTATTCAAGTCATTCGTAATAATAAAGTCGTTCAAGATATTGACTTGTATAGTTTTATTAAAACAGGTCAATTACCAACTATTACCTTTAAAGATAAAGACGTAATACTGGTTAAACCACAAAAATCAGCGGTTAATGTATCAGGTGGTGTTAAAAACCCATTTCGATTTGAGCTTCTGAATAAGCAAACATCAGGTGCGGAGCTAGCACAATACGCATTACCACTAACAAAAGTTAGTCACGTTGGTGTTTATGGCAATCGTCCAAGTGGTCCTTTCTCAGTATACTTAGCTTACGAAGATTTCTTAAAATTTGAGATTCAAGATGGTGATAGCTTGGTCTTTAATGATGACTCTCATGCACAAGTAATTGATGTTCAGGTAAGCGGTAGCTACTTAGGCCCTTCATATTTCGCTGTTAAAAAGAGCACGCGTTTACATGACCTATTAAACTATATTCCAATTAACCCAGAGTTAACAGATTATAAGTCAATTTACATCTTACGTAAGAGTGTTGTTGAACGTCAAAAACAAATTTTAAACGATTCATTAGATAGACTTGAGCGTAGTGTATTTACGGCACCTGCTGCGTCTGATGGTGAAGCGTCAATTCGAACGCAAGAAGCGGCATTGGTAATGCAGTTTGTTGAGAAAGCACGAAAAGTACAACCGCTTGGTAAAGTTATCGTGTCAGATCAGGGAGTAACCGCTAACATTTTGCTTGAAAAAGGTGATCAAATTGTTATTCCTCATTACACAGATCTAATCAATATAGGTGGCGAAGTACTGTTTCCACAAGCGGTGGTATTCAACCCTGATGCAAAAATAGACGATTATGTCGCTTGGGCGGGAGGCTTTACCGAAAGAGCGGAAGACGAGCGTATCTCTATTGTGCGAGCTAACGGACAAGTTATTTTTGATAGCAATGCTAAAATACAACGTGGTGACCAGATATTAGTATTGCCTAAAGCAGATACTAAAATTATCCAAGCGATTAAAGATATTACACAAATCATCTACCAAATCGCAGTGGCAGCTAACGTAGCGATTAATTAAGTATAATAATAAGTAATTAATAGCAATCTCAGGGGAGGCAGTAACTTCTAAGAAGTGAAGTCTTCCTGGCATTTGTTTCTATTTTAATGAGATGAACAATGGCAGTTAAACATGGTTTTAATTTATGGCGGTAGTTAAAAAACGTTCAACCCTTGCCGTTTGGTGCGATGTCATTTTTGCGATATTTTTAAGGGAAATAAAAAATCAATCTACCGATAAAATTGGATTAATTTGGAGTGTTGTATCGCCATTAATTATGATTGCGGGTATGACGGCAATGCGTACCTTTATGTCAGGTGGTGGTGACACACATACCATGCCAACGATGTTCTTTATGGTTTACGGTATGATTTTCATACAGTTTTTCTTGACTACATTAAGCGCAGTCAGTGGAGCAATACACAAAAATAAACCCTTATATGCTTTTAGACAAGTACAACCTATTAGTTCAATTATAGCGATAGGTATATTTGATCTACTAATTAAGTTATTTGTTGTGTTTGCCGTGGTAATTATTTGCTTTATCGTAAAAATAGATATTGAAGTGCATGATCCAATCTCTATCATATTTAACTTTTTTAAAGTTTGGTTATTAGCAATTAGTATTGGAACTATGTTGGGTTTAGCTTATTGTTATATACCCGAGTTAAAAAAGGTACAACAATTATTAACTCGACCTTTATTTTTTATATCCGGTATCTTTTTTAGTTTGCAAGATATCCCAAGAGAATATTGGCATTATCTAGATTGGAATCCGCTATTGCATGCCGTGGAATTAACCCGTTATGCTGCTTACCCCAGTTATGGGAGTGACGGTGTTAGTTATTTCTTTTTAGATATGTGTACACTATTAAGTGTTTTCTTTGCTCTAGCGTGTTATCACATCAGCTGGAAACAAGCGATAAGTAGATAAACTATTTTTTTGATGTGATGTTAAGACCAGCATCAATACTTTTAACTTTAATGATAAGATGACTATGCCAGAACAGCGATTTAAAGAACTACGAAAAACACTTAAGCCAGAGCAGTTTAATAGTGTCAGTTTTTTGACCCAAAAAGCAGAAGAATTGAAGGACTCAGATCCTAAGTTATCTGCACGAATCTTGTTACGGGTAAAAAACTTAAAAGAATCGCAACAAAAGAGCGGTGAAATAATAACTAAAACGAGCCAATCTAAATCAGTAGAAAAAAAAGCTGCGGATGCCGAACACAATAAACAAGAGTCTAAATCACCTAAAAAAACAACAACTCAACAACAAAAATTAAAAGCATTATTTTTAAAACCACTGATATTAAGTGTGGTATTACCCTCATTGATCTTTGCTTTTTACCAAATTGTAATAGCAACCGAGCGTTTTGAAAGTCAGGCAAAAGTGATCGTACAGCAGCCTGATGCAACGGCAACAATGGATGCCAGTATGGCATTGCTGTCAGGTTTTGGTGTGCAGGCAACGGGAAGCGACCCTGAATTAGTTAAAGCTTATATTTATTCTAATGATATGTTGCAATACCTAAATAAAGAATTGGACTTAAGAGCGCATTACAGTAATTCAAGTATTGATTATTTTAGTCGTATCCACGAGTCAGATAGTAAAGATGCTCTATTTGCATATTATGAAGATCATATAGATGTTATTTTAGATGAGAAGTCTGGCGTCATAAGCATTTATGTACAAGCCTTTGATAGTCAATTTGCTCAACAATTAAATGATAAAATAGTACAAAGAGCGGAATGGTTTATTAACTCTATTGGTCATCAACTGGCCGATGCTCAGTTGAAATTTATGGAAGGTGAGTATAAAAATGTTGAGCAAAAATTTGCAAAAGCACAAACTAACTTACTGCAATTTCAGCAACGTTATAATTTACTCGATCCTGAAGCAGAAGGGACAGCAGTTCAGCAGGTTGCTTATGGCTTAGAAGGGCAGATCGCAACTAAAGAAACAGAGTTAAAAGCGTTGCAGTCGATCATGAGTAATAGCTCCCCACAAGTTAAATCACTTAAAAACCAGTTAAAAGCACTTCAAGAGCAATTAAAAAATGAACGAGATAAATTAGCTGAAACAGGAACTGATGAGCTTTCTGTAAGTGAAATATTGGCACGATTTACGGAATACAAGGTGAATATGGAGCTCGCGTTACAATCTTATACTTCTGCCCAAATATCTTGGGAAAAAGCAAGAGTGGAAGCTTATCGTCAGCTCAAATACTTAATTGTAGTAGAAGAGTCAACCTTAAGTGAAGACAGCAAATACCCTGATGTTATATATAACGTTAGCTTGTTTGTGTTATTACTCAGTTTAGCTTTTGGGATTGTTAAAATTGTGATCAGTACCATTAAAGAGTTAAAGTAAAAAGTTAAATAAATTGAAACCAATGCAACTAAATTAAAAATAATTATACTAATGACTAACTTAATAAAAGCATTCTCAAATAAATAGATAATTGGCTTGTTAATGCTTTATTTTTATATAAATATTAATTAAAGAAAAAGGGACAACATGGTTACTAACCCATTAAATCGAAAAGGGATTATTCTTGCAGGCGGCTCAGGTACACGTCTTTACCCTCTCACTAAAGTTGTAAGTAAACAGTTGATGCCGGTTTATGATAAACCAATGATCTATTACCCGCTGTCAAACTTATTTATGGCAGGCATCACTGAAATACTGGTTATTGCAACACCGCTTGAATTACCGCGCTTTAAAGAGTTGTTAAAAGATGGCTCTCAATGGGGGGTATCCATTGAGTATGCAGTACAGCCAACACCGGATGGCTTAGCACAAGCCTTTTTATTAGCCGAAGAGTTTCTTGATGGCTCTCCAGCTGCGTTAATTTTAGGTGATAATTTATTCTATGGTCATGATTTAGCAAAATCATTACAAAAAGCGAATCAGCAAGAAAGTGGTGCTACTATTTTTGGTTACCATGTTTCTAACCCAACATCTTACGGTGTGGTTGAATTTGATGAGCAAGGTAAAGCGATTTCAATTGAAGAAAAACCTGAGCAACCAAAATCATCTTATGCAGTACCTGGGTTGTATTTCTTTGATTCAAAAGTAGTTGAATATGCTAAAAATGTTAAGCCTTCTCCTCGTGGTGAATTAGAAATTACTGATATTATCGACCAATATTTAGATAGTAAAACCTTAAAAGTAGAGGTAATGGGGCGAGGTACTGCTTGGTTAGATACAGGAACATTAGATGATCTATTAGATGCCGCTTTATACATCCGTGCTATTGAAAAGCGTCAAGGCTTAAAAGTATGCTGCCCAGGTGAAATTGCATTCCGTATGGGATACATAAATGCAGAAGGCATTAAAAAACTAGCGGAACCATTGAAAAAATCAGGTTACGGTGAATACCTACTCAGCTTATTAGAAGTGAGAATATTACCAAGTACTTAGTTTGGGTTTTAGGTATAAGTTGCAAGGTACAAGTTAAAAGGTACAAGGCAAAAGATTAAAACATGTACCACTAAGGCACGAAGAACCACTAAGAAAAGCAAATGATTGTTAAAAGAAAAAGCAGTTCTTTTTTCGGTTTATATTTAGGTTTAGCTTGAAACTGGTTTTTAGTTTTTTACCTTAGTGCCCTCTGTGAAGCGAAGCGCTTAGTGGTTGTTTTAAAGGTGTTGATTTTATCTTGAA
>NZ_JBAKAZ010000047.1:0-26362 GCF_038155185.1 Psychromonas aquatilis | reverse complement strand
TTAACACAGAGAAAAACGTCTACTTCTGATCTCCATTAAAAATGGGGAGATTACCCTAAAAACATAAAAGATCAGCTTTCAGGTGGCTTAAAGGCGATATGATCTACACCAGATTTGATAAAGTCGATAAAACAGTCTGCCATTGAATGCTCACTGATTACTCCTTCCCCTTCCATCTGTAATAATCCATCGTATCCCTCTTTTCCTTTCATTGTATAAGCAGATGAGCTGCCACAATAGGTAGCTTCATAATCCACTTCACGCCAACCTGTTTGTTTAGCATAAATCTTCAACTCCGTAATTCGTTTACCTAACGGAAGTTCACTATCATACTTAAACTTTAAATTATGTGTGTAAGGGTAACTACCAGATCCAGTACCAATAACACCATTATTTGTAGCATTATTAATAGCCCCTTCTAGTGCCTGAGCGATATATCTTCCTTTAATGTGATAAATACCAATAGGAACAACAAAAGGCAGTAACTTGCCGGCTATATCCGCTTCACTAAGGTTTCCTTGATATAAAGAAGACCTAACGCCACCAGCATTATGAATCGCAAAATCGACTTGATAACCACTTTTATTCATCATATAAAAAAATGACTGAGCCACTAGAGGCGCAATCTCACTACCTCCCTCTTGATCAGGTAACCTAACATGGCGCAGGTCTCGATCTATTCTTGAAATAACGGTACTTTGTAATTGCCGTACTTCTGGAATATATTTATCTAATAGTAAGCTTTGTAGTTGGATATCTTTTTTACACACAATAACCTTATTATCATGCTGTAATATTTCACTGCCTTTTTGATGTAGATGTTGATCAATTGTGCTAGTCAGGAATTTGTCTGCACACAACCTTCTGCCCATCAACAATTCATTTTTCCCCTTGAAAGAGAGCACACGACCATCGGCTGCAAAATCGATTTCACAATGCCCTAATGCTTGTGCATGACAGCCTGCTTGTACAATGTAAGCGCCATTAATATACACGCCATACTCTGCATCATTACTTAATCCTAGATGGCTAAAATCTCCTTGTAGCGTATGGGTGTGCCCCCCGACAATTAAGCCGATACCTGAAACCACTTTTGCTAATTCACAATCACTTTCAAATCCTAGGTGGCTGAGTAATATTATTTTATTGATACCACTCTTGTTTATTGCTCGTACTGTATTTTTGACGGTTTCAAACGCATTCACAAAAGGCGTATCTGCATCGACGTTAGCAATGTCAGACATTTTATCAATAGAAACACCAAATATCGCAACGGGCTCATCATCCACATAGCGAGTAAGCCAATGCGCTGTTTGTAATTCAGGTTGATAAGCAAGTAGATTATGGCGCCTTTTCAGATGATGATTTTTTGTCGGTATTTCATTAGATAAGTCCCAATTACCCGCTAACATAGGAAACTTTATTCTCTCTAAAAAAGCGGCAACTGGGGCATTGCCCATATCTAATTCATGGTTACCAATTGCCATCATATCAATGCCTAATGCATTCAACATGTCAGAGTTCGCTTGTCCTTTAAATAAAGAGAAATAAAGCGTTCCTTGAAAGCAATCACCTGCATGAACAAACAAAAAATAACGTTTGTTTTTAAGCGCTTCATACTTTAACTGTTTAACACGTGTTGCAATTCGAGCAAAACCACCGTTACTAACATAGGGTGAAATTTTTTCTCCATCAATATCCAAGGTGAGTTGTAGTGACTGAGGCTCAAAGTAAGAGTGTGTGTCATTGATATGCGCTAAAGTAAGTTTGGCAGGTTTATTATTCTTTATCATTTAGACTCATTTTTATTGTTTTTATGCCTTGATAATAACAATAAAAATAAAAAAATATAGCATCGTTATGAAAAGAATTTAATTAACAAATGACAAGGAAAGCAATTGAATCAGTTGAAGAAGTAACATAAAACTTTCCTAGCAGGACCTAGCAGGGGGAGGCTAGGAAAGCTTCATGATGATTGGTTTTTATTGGTGAACGCTATTTTTATCAGACTGAGTCTCAGCCTCTTCAGTTGGTTGATCACTTAATATATCAGCAAGTGTTGAGCGTGATATATGCCCTTCTACCTCACCTTCTGTATTAAGTACAGCTAACGGGTGTTCACTATCTAGCATATCTGGAATAACAGATTCTAATAACGCATCACTTTGTACTGAGGGTACATCCTCAAGTAATGAGTCAGTTATCTTGTTTTCATAATCACACTTCTCAACTCCTTCAAGAGTCTCTTGGGTGATAACACCTTGATAACCATCTTCATTCATTACATAGCCATAATCTTGTTTAGATTTACGCATTTGTGCTACAGCTTCACCAATATTTTCACTCGATATACGACAAATCTGCGGTTGCATAACGGTTTCAACGGTTAATGCACGAGCACGATTGACGTCTTTAACAAATGCTTCGACATAATCATCGGCAGGGTTTAATAATATATCAACCGGTGCGCCCTGCTGAATTAATAAACCATCACGTAAAATAGCAATTTTATCGCCAATACGTAATGCTTCATCTAAATCATGAGTAATAAAGACAATTGTTTTGTGCAACTTATCTTGTAGCTCAATCAACTGATCCTGCATTTCACTTCTAATTAATGGGTCTAATGCCGAAAAGGCTTCGTCCATTAATAAGATCTCAGCATCGGTACAAAGTGCACGAGCTAAACCAACACGTTGTTGTTGACCACCTGATAATTGAACAGGATATTGATTTGCATAGCCGCTAAGCCCAACTGTATCTAACCATTCTTGAGCACATTTTTCTCGCTCACTTTTAGCGATGCCTTGCACCTGTAAACCATAAGCAATATTTTGAATCACAGTACGATGCGGCATTAAACCAAAGCGTTGGAAAACCATCGACATCTTATTACGGCGGAAATTTTGTAAGTCTTTAGCATTCAACTGCATGACGTCTTCGCCAGCAACAACAATTTCACCCGCGGTAGGGTCAATTAAACGATTAAAGTGGCGAATTAATGTTGATTTACCCGAGCCTGATAGCCCCATGATTACAAAAATTTCGCCTGGATAGATATCTAAATTTATATCGGCTAGCCCCACGGTATGACCGGTTTCAGCTAAGATATCCTCTTTGCTTTTCCCCTCTTTTACTGAGGCCAAAACGCGTTGTTCATTCTTTCCAAAAATTTTATATAAATTCTTAATACTAATTAAAGGACTTTTATTTTCATTCGAATTCATCTTAGCTTTCTCCAAAATTTTGTAGCGTACGTTTAGCATAACTTTGAGAAATACGGTCGAAGATGATTGCTAATGCAACAATGGCAAGACCATTTAATAAACCTTGCGTAAAGTACTGATTACTAATCGCTTGTAATACTGGCTGACCTAACCCTTTAACCCCGATCATAGAGGCGATAACGACCATCGCTAATGCCATCATAATGGTTTGGTTGATACCCGCCATAATATTAGGCATCGCAAGTGGAATTTGCACGCCAAATAAACGTTGTAGTGGGCTCGCACCATAAGCAGTTGCGGCTTCTAACACTTCTTTATCAACTAAGCGAATACCTAGATTTGTTAATCGTATAACCGGTGGAATAGCATAAATAATAACGGCAATCACACCTGGGACTTTACCAATACCTAATAACATGACCACAGGAATCAGATATACAAATGCAGGCATGGTTTGCATAACATCTAAAATAGGCGTGACAAGGGACTGTATTCGATTAGAGCGCACCATCGCGACGCCTGTTGGTATCCCTATTAAAATGGCAAGCAAGGTGGAGACAACGATCATGCTCATGGTACGCATGGTATCTTCCCACATGCCAAAGTAACCGATCACTAAAAAGGAAGCGATCACTGCAATGGTTAATTTTACTGAGCGACTAGCAGCATAAGAGAATGCAGCTAAGACAGCTATCACTAGCCACCAAGGCGTCGACAATAATAACTTTTCAAACCAAATAAGTGTACTTAATAGCGGGTCGAAAAAGGATTGAATACTATCGCCATATTCACGTGAAAATTCACGAAATGAACCATCTAATAATTTTTTAAAGTCTCTTAATTCTTGACGATCAAGCTGTGGAATTTCAGCTAACCATGACTTGTCTGACATTTTATTTTTCTCCTGGAAATATCTACAACCAACCTAGGTAAATATCTAGCGTGTAAGTGACTAACAGTCATACTGTTTTGTTATTTACTTACCTAGAATGGTATTAAAGCCTAGTGAAACTAGGCTTTATAAGAGGGATTATAGTTCAGCTAATGCTTTTTTGATTTTATCGGCAGTTGCTGTGTCGACCCAAGCAGACCATGTTGATTCATAGTCAGATAAGAAATGTTCAACAGCGTATTCACCATCAGCTTGTTCGTCTTCCATCCATGCTAATAGGCCATTCATTTGGTCATTAGTGAATGAACGAGCATTAAGGTATTCAATAACCTCCGGTGCTCTTTCTGCAAATTCAGCTGTTACAACAGACTCAACCGCTGAAGGTGGGTACATAGTCACTTTTGGCTCTAAACAATCAATTTGTGTTGTACAAGTTTCAAATTCTTCTTTATCGATACCTGATCCAAAATCAACCTTAACCATGTCATATTTACCTAAAACAGACGTTGGCGCCCAGTAGTAACCAAACCAAGCTTCTTCACGCTCATAAGCTTTGGCGATTGAACCAGATAAACCAGCACCAGAACCCGGATCGAGTAACTCAAAACCCGATGCTTCTAAGTTTAATGCTTTAAATAATTGACTCGTAGAGATTTGACAATTCCAACCGGCAGGACATCCCATGAAAGCAGATTTTTCTGGGTCTTCAGGGTGTTTAAATAGTTTAGCATTGGCTTTAATACCTTCAATTGTTGCCAATGATGGCTCTTTTTCTACCATATAAGCAGGTACCCAAAAGCCTTCTTCACCGCCTTCAATCAGAGTTTGTCCAGCATAAGCAATACGACCTTCTGCGACACCTTTATCTAAAGCGTCACGCATTGAGTTACTCCAAAATTCAGGCGCAATGTCAGGCTGGCCCTTTTCAATCATTGAAGATCCTGTTGGCATCGTATCACCAGGAACAAGTTCAGCATCACAATCAAAACCATGCTCAAGAATAAAGCGATCAACATGGGCGATGAGTGTTGCGGAATTCCAGTTCATATCGGCAATCGTTACTTTGCCACATTCAGCGGCTAAAGTGGGCATAGAAAACGAAGCACAGGCAAGAAGTATTGAAGATGAGATAAGTTTACGCATGAGTTAATATCCTTATTAATTTATGCTTGCATTTACTGCTAATTCGTTGCAATTAACATAGCAAACGGATAATCAGTGTATCGTAAACAACCCTTAATTTGAAGACAAAGCCCAGAATCGGCAATACTTCACATCAAAACTGAGTGCCGATAATTTACGCTTAAGAGTTGCTACAAATAGCTTCCACACCTTTCAAAAATAATTAAAAATATACTCAAAATCAACTTGATAAATTACTTATTTAGCCTTGTTTATGGCAGAATAATAATCTCACTCACTGATTGTTGGTCACTAAATTATGATAAAAATTGAAAATCTAACACACCCTAAATTAACAATAAAAAACTGGCAGTTTAACGAACAAGAAAGCTGGTGTATTTTAGGGAGGAATGGTTCAGGAAAACAATATCTCAATCAACTTTTAATGAGTGAATTAGAAGTCGAGCAGGTAGATTTATTAAGCTTGCCGCCACAACAAAAAATAGCCGTCATCTCCTTTGAAGAGCAACAAAAAACCTATGAACAAGCTTTAGATGAACAAGCACCAGACTACGTTAATCCAGGGCAAGTCACTGCCACCGCAAAAGACTTTTTGCCCGCAGATAAATGGGATCATCCATTAATCAAAGAGTTTGGTTTTGAACATAAACTGGAAACAGGCTATCTAAGATTAAGTACAGGTGAAAGTAGAAAGCTACTTATCTTGCAAGCCATTTTTAGTGGAATCGACTTATTAGTGTGTGATAACCCCTTCGATAGTTTAGATGTGGCTTCCTGTGCAGCGCTATCAAGCGCACTGGCGAACTTATCTAAAAATGGAGTGAATATACTATTAATGCTTAATAATCGCCAAGATATTCCTGTTTGGTGTGAACAAGTTGCATTCATAGAACGTGGCAGATTAGAAGTCATCGGAAAATTAGATGATACAGAAACCAAAAAACAATTAGATGCGCTATTAATGCCCGCGCCAGATGACAAAAAATGGCCTGATAACAGCATAACACTCTCAGATTACCATCACCCTTATCTGGTTAAATTAAATAAGGGAAAAGTACATTATAACGGTGTTAATGTCTTTGAAGATCTTGATGTTGAGATAAAACCATTACAACACACCTTAATAACAGGCCCTAATGGCAGCGGTAAATCGACCTTAATGCAATTAATCACAGGCGATTGCCCTCAATGCTACAGTAATGATATTTATGTTTTAGGTTATAAAAGAGGATCTGGCGAAACGATTTGGCAAGTCAAAGAAAATATGGGTATTGTCAGTTCTGAATTACATCGTCAATACCGTGTTAATAGTGACTTATTGACTGTGGTCATTTCAGGATTTTACGATTCTATTGGTATGTACCAACAACCTACAAAACAGCACATTCATATTGCAAAACAATGGTTAGATAAGATCGGTTTATTAGCCTACGAAAAAACACCATTCCAAAGCTTAAGCTACGGTGAACAGCGTTTAGTATTAATCGCACGTGCATTGGTTAAATCACCTTACTTATTAATTCTAGATGAACCAACGCAAGGATTAGATGAATTAAATCGTCATAGAATACTTAACTTTTTAGATCATCTCGCTACACAGAAACATACAACCATGCTGTTGGTGAGCCATCGCACAGACGAGTTCTTGCCTATTTTTGAACAGCACATCACATTGTAATAATCAGCTTGAAGAAAGAAGTGATTCACCCTTCATTTCTTTCGTCAAAGCATTGCTCACTGCTTCACCTACTTGAGAGTCCCCTTACCTTTCACACATAATTGCACTACACATTACTCAATTACTCGCAAAGGTGATCACGGTTGCCATTGTTTCTGCATTCTCTTGATGGTGCTGCCTGGTACCTGATGAATATTCTTATACTTTCCACGACATACTTTTATCACTAATTTAGCATTCAACATTACTGCTAAATCTCGATAAGCTTGCATTTCCCAGTGCCTAACAAACGTATTAGCGACAACAACATTTTCCCCTGCTAATAAGTGTGCGCGAGATTGCGTTAAACACCATTCATGGGCTTCTTTGATTAAGTGAGGTTGAAATAGATACTGGCCATTTTTATCCACAAAGTACATATCGGCTTCTAAATGAACGAGTTTTTGCATTGACTCGGATAGCATTTTTTCAGCCAAGGTTGTTTTACCACTGCCAGGTAAACCACGTATTAGGGTAAGGGTTAATTGCGTCATGTTGGTTGTCATTTAAAGAATTGATCAGATATAAAAAAACCAACTATATAATAGTTGGTTTTTTATTGTTGATACTTATTTAAGCACGATTATTGAATTAAACCAAAGAACCTTGGTAACGCTAAACTGATTTCTGGGATAAAAGTAATCAATAATAAAGTGACAATTAAGACCAGACAGAATGGCATAATGCTCTTAATTACATCTTCAATCTTAGAGCCACTGACGCTACAACCTACAAATAACGCTGTCCCAACCGGTGGCGTTGCAATCCCGATACAAAGGTTAAATATAATCATCATTGCAAAGTGAATTGGATCCATACCTAACTGCGTTGCAATTGGCATAAAGATAGGCGTGAAGATAAGTACCGCTGGTGTTAAATCCATAAACATACCAACAATTAATAAAATAATATTCATTAAGATGAAGATAATAATAGGATTGTCAGAAATAGATAACATCCAATCACTGATCATAGTCGGTAAACCAGTAAAGGCCATCGCCCATGACATGATGGTTGAAGCCCCAATCAGGAATAGCATAATACCGGTTATCTGCGTTGTCTCTTTACAAATTATCGAAAAATGAGACCACTTCAATGAACGATAGCACAGGGATAACACAAACGAGTATAAAACGGCGATACAAGCCCCTTCCGTTGCCGTGAATATGCCGCCGATAATACCGCCAATAACTACAAAAATTAGCCCTAGGCTAGGTACTGCTTGCCAAATAATACGAATCACATCTTTTACTGTGAAACCATCGTTTGCACTGGTTTTATAACCTTTCTTTTTCGCAATGAAATAAGCAATAATCATACAGCTTAATCCCATTAAAATACCCGGTACATAACCTGCGATAAATAATGCAGCAACAGACGTTCCCCCTGATACCACAGAGAATACAATTAATGAGTTACTTGGTGGAATTAATAATCCAGCTGGGCATGAAGCTACATTAACCGCCGTTGATAAGTTTTTATCATATCCCTCTTTTTCTAATTCAGGACCTAATGTTTTGCCAACTGCCGCTGCCGCTGCAACCGCAGATCCAGAAACTGCACCAAACATCATATTGGCAAAAATATTCACATGTAATAGCGAACCTGGGATCCAACCTACCATTAATTTGGCAAGATTAATCAGTCGCCCAGCAATACCGCCGACGTTCATAATATTTCCGGCAAGAATAAAAAAAGGGATAGCTAATAAGCTAAAGCTATCAATACCAGTAATGATCTTTTGACCTGCGGTAATACTTGCAACTTCAAAAGGTAAAATAAAGAACATGATTGTCAAAGAAGACATTGCAATCGCGATTGCAATTGGCATGCTTATCGCAATCATAAATAAAAATAGGCCTAACAGCCAAGCGCCAATGGACAAGTCCATAATATGAATCCTTTTTTAAATTTATATTTTTTTAGTTTTAGAAAAAAGTTCAATTGTATTTAGGGTTATATAAATAAGAATAATAACGGCTGAAATAGGCAAAATTGAATAAACGGTAGACATAGGTAGTTGTAACGCTGGCGATAGCTGCTGTGTTGTTCTCGACATTAATGCCAAACCACCTTTAAACATAGCTAACGATACAAATGTAAAGGTAATTCCGTTGATCAGTAGGTGTAATGCTGTATGTGCTTTGCCTTTAAGTGCACTGTCCAATAAAGTGATTGCTAAATGCCCTTTTATACCGAACAAATAACTTGCGCCTAATAGCCCAAGCCATACCATTGCATAACGTGAAAGTTCATCTGTCCAGCTACTTGGATCGTTTAATACATAACGACTAAAAACTTGCCAAGTGACAGTAACAACCAACAACATTAGCGCAAAAGAACAGATACTGAGAATTAACCTATCAAGCAGGCTTCTAAAAGTTGTTAACATGGCGTTCTACCTCAAAAAACTTTGCCCCAGCAGAGCTAGAGCAAAGTTATATTTTACTAATCATTATGAATTAAAGTGCTTCAATTTTTTCAATAAATGGTGCTAACTTAGCGTCCTTTTTAGCTTCATCGATCATTGGTTTAACAGCTGCTCGGAAAGGGGCTTTGTCAACTTCAACAAATGTCACACCAAGCTCAATACCTTTTTGTTTATTTGCATTATCTGTTGCATCCCAAATTTTGATTTGCTCATCAAGTGATTCCGCAGCAGCTTCTTTTAAGATTTTTTGCTCGTCTGCAGATAAGCTATTCCATGAATTTTCAGAAATAATGATCACATCAGGCGTCATTAAGTGTTGATCCATTGAGTAAAACTTAGCGACTTCACTGTGTTTCATTTCAACTAGGCTAGAGATGTTATTTTCAGCACCATCAATAACGCCTTGTTGTAATGCAGTGTAAACTTCTGTAAATGGAACTGGCGTAGCACGACCACCTAGTAAGTTAATCATTTCCATCATTGTTGGAGACTCTGGAACACGTACTTTCATGCCTTCTAAATCTGCAGGAGAGTTAATTGCTTTTTTAGCATAAAAACTACGAGTACCTGAATCATAGAAAGTTAAGCCAATGAAACCTTTACCTTTACTTGTACCAAGCATTTCTTCAGCCACATCACTTTTCATGAATTTTCTCATGTGCTCTACATCACGGAATAAGAAAGGAAGTGCATTGACTTTAAATGTTGGCTCGAAAGATTCAGCTAAACCGCCATTGATTTTTGCCATATCAATGGCACCTGTTACCACTTGTTCTGCTTGGTCACGCTCTGAACCTAGTTGGCCATTTGGAAATATTTTAATAGTAAGGTCACCATTAGATTTCTCTTTCACTTTATCAGCCATGATAACCATGCCTTTATGTGCAGCGCTTTCTAATGACATAGCGTGACCTAGGTTTAATGTTTTCGCATAAACGCTTGGTGCAAGCAGTAAGGTAGTAAGTAGCGGTAATATTATCTTTTTCATTGTCTTTATTTCCTTATTAAAATACTCACGTTGCAGCGTTCAGTAGGTAGATAATCAATATGTTACTCACTGCAAAAATTTAATATAAACATTCGATGTTTGATAACAACAAGGGCATATTACAAAGCAAAATAAGTATTACAATAAGAAAGAGTTATCACATGACATCGGTCACATTCAAGGATTTAAAAACAAGATCTGCATCACTTAAGGGGTAATGATTAAATTTAAATAAGCGACTATAAAAACTCAACAACCCCTTATATATAAGGGACCAATGAAAGAACATAAATAGAAAGGCTATTAGCCTCACTGTAATCCCCCCTTAAAATAAAAAATAAGACAAGGAAAGAGACTCAGTGGACAAAATTGATCAAATCCAATTAAATTGTATGAGTAAATAGGGTTTTTAATAAATTGGTATATGTAATTTAACTAAGCTTCCAGCACCAGTATTATTCAATGCCTCAGCTGCAAACTTGAGACTTTAATAGTAAATCACTACAATCAAGAAACCTTCATAAAGAGTCATCAAGTGAGATAATGACTTTTTCCTCTCCCATTTAATTCTATTTTTCAATATTACAAGGACTTTAAATATTATGATGGATAGCGAACATAAAAAATATAGTATTGAAACCACGGATTACCAAGTTGGGCAAGATAACCTACAAAAGTGGGGATTTGATATCCATAACCCTGTCTTTGGAATCAGTGCTGGACTTATTCTCTTATTTATTTGTGCCACTTTATTGGTTGAGCCTGCGGTCGCTAAAGAAGTGTTGAATACACTACGTAATACGATCATGTCAGACTTCGATCTATTATTCATGTGGTCAACTAACTTCTTCCTTCTCTTTGCAGTGGTGTTAATGTTTAGCCCATTAGGCAAAATACGCATTGGCGGGAAAACAGAAAAACCCGAATATGCCACCCCTTCCTGGCTGGCAATGCTTTTTGCCGCTGGAATGGGGATCGGTCTTTTATTTTGGGGAGTAGCGGAACCTACTGCTTATTTTACCGATTGGTGGGGGACACCTTTTAATGTCGAACCCTATACGCCAGAGGCTAAAGCATTAGCAATGGGCGCAACTATTTTCCACTGGGGCATACATGGCTGGGCTATTTACGGGATCGTCGCACTTGCCCTGGCCTTCTTTGCTTATAATAAAGGATTGCCTTTATCTATCCGTTCCGTTTTCTACCCTATTTTTGGTGATCGTGCATGGGGTTGGTTAGGTCACATGATTGATATCTTGGCTGTGCTTGCAACCCTATTTGGTTTAGCGACGTCTCTTGGTTTAGGCGCTCAGCAAGCCACCAGCGGTATTAATTATGTGTTTGGTACTGAAGGCGGTATTGGAATGCAATTCGCTGTTATTGCCTTTGTTACCTTTATTGCTATTTTATCAATTATTCGTGGTATTGAAGGCGGCGTTAAATTACTTAGTAATATTAATATGATTTTTGCGTTTGCATTACTCGTCTTTGTTACCTACGTAGGGTTTGACATCATAGTCGTTTCTATACCTAAAACATTTCTTGCTTATGCTGAAAATATCCTGCCATTAAGTAACCCACACGGCCGAGAAGATCTCGATTGGATGCATGGCTGGACTGTATTTTATTGGGCTTGGTGGATTTCATGGTCTCCTTTTGTTGGTATGTTTATCGCACGAATTTCTAAAGGTCGTACTGTTCGCCAATTCTTATTCTGTGTTATTTTTGTACCAACATTTATGATCATGATTTGGATGGGCGTATTTGGCGGCATTGCGTTGGACCAAGTGGTTAATAAAGTAGGTGAGCTTGGTACAAATGGACTCACTGATATCTCATTAACGTTATTCCATGTTTATGATCAATTGCCATTTGGTAGTGTTATATCAGTCCTTTCTATTGTGCTTATTTTAATCTTTTTTGTTACCTCTTCTGACTCTGGTTCATTAGTTATCGACAGTATCACTGCCGGCGGTAAAATTGATGCACCAATACCGCAACGTATCTTTTGGGCAACAACAGAAGGATTAATTGCAGCAGTAATGCTGTGGATTGGGGGTAAGGAAGCTTTACAAGCTTTACAGTCTGGCGTAGTTATCACCGCCCTTCCCTTTACTATTGTGTTGATTATTATGTGTGTGAGTTTAGTAAAAGGCTTAAACTCTGAACGACAATTATATAAATAGCGAGCATAAACATTTTATAACAAATGAATAGCATATATTAGCTAGTCATTGTCCAATAAAAAAAGCGCCTAAAGACTTATCTTTAGGCGCTTTTTATTTATCTTTGAAAAGATGTTGAGATTAAAAGATTATTTACTTTCTGCTGGTAAAAAATCTTTTATAATTTCATATAAACGTGGGCGCTGGGTTGCAATTTCATCTGCAGACAACCCTTCCAGTGAATGAGGGTATTTTAACCAAGCACTTGTTTTATAAAGATAATAATCAGGAATACGATCCGTTAAGTTACGAGAAGGTTTATAGTAAGGAACAGCAACGCGAATATCTTCTGGCATGTTCAATCTAGTTTTTCTTTGTAGCTCTTGGATGATGGCATCGATTGAACGTCCAGTATCAAACACATCATCTACTAACAATAACTTATCATGGTGCTGTAAATTTTTAACAAGGTAATTCAGACCATGCACCCGTACTTCTTTTTGTTGTTGATCAATCGCAGCTGCATAAGATGAAGTTCGGATCGCAATGTGATCAGATTCAATACCATGAACAGCTAAAAACTCTTGAACAGCAATACCAATCGGTGCGCCACCTCGCCAAATAGCTACAATAAAAGTTGGTTTGAAATCACTGTCTAGTATATTCCTTGCTAAAGCATATGAATCTTGTAAAAGGTTTTGTGCAGTTAAATATTGTTTTTCAGCCATTTTCGTTCCAAGTAAGCAGGTAATTGTTAACACTAAAGATTGAATAAAAGTTTTGTTTGTGTTCTAATTTTTCGATTAAATTCTTACAAACATAACATATAAAACGGGTGATTTCTTGGCTAAATATGATCAAAAAATATTTTTAGATGAAGATACATTAATCGAGGAGTCATTTCAGTTAGCAACGCAGATCATGGCCAGTGACTTCAAACCAACATTTATTGTCGGTTTATGGCGTGGCGGTAGCTCTGTGGGTATTTATGTTCAAGAGTGTTTACAAACACTGGGCATTAATACAGATCATATCTCTATTCGAACCTCTTATGCAGGGGTTGATAAATATCATCAACAGGCTGACTGTGAACAACCAATACGTGTTCATGGTTTAACTTATTTAGTTAAAAAATTAAACGCAGACGATAAGCTGTTAATTGTTGATGATATGTTCCGCTCAGGTAAAAACTCAGATGCAGTTATCGACGAGCTAAAGAAACGTCTTAAACGAAATATGCCAGCTGATGTACGTGTAGCAACAGTGTGGAAAAAGGCTTCTCTGCCTGAGGGTGCAGGACCAAACTACTTTGTACACGAAACAGATAAATGGGTCGTTTTCCCTTATGAACTACAAGGTCTGACATTACAAGAGATTAAAGATCATAAGTCATTTGCGTATTCTACTATCGTACCTGAGCTGTTCAATACAAAATAAATATACATCAATAAAAATTGAGCCTAGCCTCTATAAATGGCGATGGCTCTCTTATTCATTTTCATCATTATATTTACCTTCATACATATTTTTATCTGTATCCGATAGCAATGCTTCTATTGTTGGATGCTCAGCTTCATCGTAACCAATCACTCCAGAAGCGAAAGACACATTAATCTCAATTCCCTTATCTTGACAATAACCCTGCCAAGTGGAGTGCAACTTGTTCATAGTTTTTATCATTGCTTGTTTTGTCGTATTACTCAATAGCACAACAAATTCATCACCACCTAACCTCCCAACAACATCTGATGCTCTAAAAAATTTGCTTAAATATTCTGCAAAACACTCTAAAATATTATCGCCAACTTGGTGGCCAAAGTTATCGTTGATCGTTTTAAAATTATTAAGATCTAAGTAAATTAAGGTCACTGGGAATTTACTTCTTTTACTCAAATTTAAAACATTGGTTGCAGCGGATAAAAAACCTCTACGATTTAACACTCCGGTTAACTGATCATGTAGCGCTAATTGCAATGCAGATAGCTCTAGTTCAACCGTTCTCGTTAGATCTTTTAAGACAGCTTGGTCATCTTCATCAAACTGCCTTCTTTTATGATCAGCAATGCATAAAGTACCAAGTTGGTAACCGTTGATCATAATAGGGCAACCTGCGTAAAACTCTACATAAGGTTCACCTAAAACCATTGGGTTATCAAAAAAACGAACATCTTCACTGGCCGCTGGTATCACCATCATTTTATTATCTAAAATAGTATGCCCACAAAATGAGGTTTCTCTGCTCGTCTCATTTACACCAACCCCAATACAGGACTTAAACCATTGTCTATTCTCATCAATTAAACTGACCAATGCTATCGGAACATTAAACATCTTTTGTGCTAGGCGTGTAATCCTATCAAAACGTTCCTCTGCATTTGTATCTAAAATATTAAGCGATTTTAATTTTAGAAGTCGTTGTTGTTCATTGGATGGAAAGTCTGGTGTTATCATTTACAGTCCCTAAAACGAAGAATTTTATTAGTTAACGTTGAATGTTAAATCCATGTAAAACTGTGCTTAAATTAAACAATAAGCTTATAAAAAAAACAATAATTTTATAAGTTATAATAACAATTTTATATTAACAAATGCTTAGTCATAACATCCTCATAAAAGTTCAGTGCTATTAATATAATGATTTATGTTATTGAATAAAAAGGAATAGACAATAAGTATGTGTCATATCATTAAAAAACATACACATATTATCTATTTATATTTATTTAAATCGAATAACCACATCCATTTTAGTAGACATCGACGCACTCAATGTTTGTTTATTCTTTGTTGAAAGTAAAACAATGCCGCGGTGCTTAGCAATGCTTTTAAAGAAATGGTTTAAGTTAAAACCATGATCTCGTTCATGTGAGTTTTTTACTGCTGTTTTCTTATCAAATAATAAGTCTGCCTGTTCAAATAACAGTGGTGTTTTACTGTTACGTGCTTCACTAAATAAGCTTTCAACACCTTCTTCATTGAGTTTATCAATAACAGCCGTTGTATGCTGAATAGTCGTTTCAATATGCGCAGTTAAATCATCAGTAATAGCCATTAACTCATTTTGGCTTGCACCATTGATAGTAATTAAAAAGCGACTGTTATGGCGATTAACTTGCGGCATATCGTTTAAAAAACGATGGTAACTTTTACTGTTATAATCAACTATTAACATTATTATTCCTGTTTACTTTATTATTTAAGTTGCGCAGTTTAATACGTATTGAGTCAATCACCTACCATAATCCCAAAAAACAAAAAGATAACAAAAATTTAAATTGACTCTCTTAACATACATTAATTATTTGCTAATCATCATTATCCAGTAACTTAAGATAAGGTACTGTTAAGTCAGCTTTTAATGTTGGGTATTTTTGTAATAATAACTTCAACGCTGCCGTCGCTTGTTGATTATTCCCATTGCTTATTAGTTTATTAATCCTTTCAAGTTCTACAGTTATCTCGCTCATATTAGGAGGATTAATACTATCTGCAGATGGTAAATTCTGATCCATTATCAAGGCCCTTGATACTTCACTTTGCTGCTTTTCTGTGGCTTTGATAAGTTTATTTTGAGAGTATGCTGTAGCAGCCTCTTTATCTTTTTGCATTTCAGAACGTAAACGCATATCCAATGATTGTTCATTTAGTAATTGAATCTGTTGAATATCATCGCTTGACTGCTCTAAGACATTATTATTTTGAAAATATAAAACAGCAACGATCACTAAAGATGCAGCCGTTGACAATTGTCCATACCAAGCGCGATAAAAGCGCTTTTTATTAATTGCTACAACATTCTTTTTCTCATGTTGCTGTTTAGCTAAGCTTAAAATAGACGCATCAATTTTCTCATTCGGCTGCTCTTTTGCACCTTGATGATAGAGTTCGACAATATCGTGATCATTTAATTTATCACTCATTTACTTTCTCCATTCAACCTTAAACAATGTTTTAATTTACTTAAACCATAACGTAGTCGACTTTTGATATTTTCGGTCGTTTCATTAATTACCAGTGCAATCTCTTTTAAACTAAGTCCCGATTCGTGCTTAAGTAAAAATGCTTCCTTTTGTGCTCTGGGTAATTGCTGTAAACATTGTTTTAATTGTTGCATTTGTTGTGACTGACTGAGCGATTCTAATAGATTGCTTTGCGGATCGCTTAAATCGATTGATTTAGTTAATTCCTCACTGGGTTCATCTATACTCGCTGTAATGATTTTAGTCGCGGTACTATTATGCCGATAATGATCAACCAAGTGATTATGTGCAATGCGGTATAGCCAAGTTGTAAATTTACTCGTCGCACTATAATCAAGGTGGGCTTTGATTAACTTACCCCACACTTCTTGATATAACTCCTCTGCCACTTCTGGCGAAGCAGTCTGCCGTAAAAAATATCGATAGAGACTATCTTTATGGCGATAGTACAAGCGAGTAAAAGCCTGCACATCGCCCTTAGCATATTGCATCATTAATGTTTCATCATCGATCTCTTCCATAACTTCCTTCATTTACAGCGAAACATATTAGGATAATAATTTATTGTAACGCATCGACCGTTCTTACTAGCTGTATAAACTCTGATCTATAGCCAAATGGATCAGCACCTTTGTTGTTAATAGCCAAGTCAATACTATCTTGGTATTGCCATTGACCTGTATATTTTGCTCCTTTTAATAATTGAGCAAAACCTGCTACAGCGAGTGTAAAATTAAAATCTTGGCTCGTTTCTACGCCCACTTCAGGAGCTATCACGCGCTGACTTATCAATTTGCTAGTATCGCCATCAGGTTGTTTATAACGTACTTTTACGTAAGCTAATTCATTATTTTGCAAACTTGAATCAGTATTTGTTTGTTGATTGCTTTGATAGCGCAAATCATCAATTTGTTTATTCTCGGCATTAACCATGCTTATTTCATATAATGCGGTTACCGAATGCCCTGCTCCTAACTCGCCTGCATCCACTTTATCATTATTAAAATCTTCATCAGCCAATACACGGTTTTGATAACCAATTAAACGGTATTCGGCCACTTGATCTGGGTTAAACTCTACTTGGATTTTGACATCTTTAGCGATGATTTGCATGCTGCTCGTTAATTCATCAACAAGTACCTTACGTGCCTCATTAATTGTATCGATGTAAGCATGTTGGCCATTACCAATATTAGCTAACTGCTCCATCAATCCGTCATTATAATTACCTTGTCCAAACCCTAATGTAGTCAAGGCAATCCCGGTATCACGTTTATTGGCAACCAACTCTTTTAGTTGCTCAAGCGATTGCGTCCCCACATTAAAATCACCGTCAGTTGCTAAAATAATACGATTAACGCCTTCTTTTTTAAAATTTTCTTCTGCAATTTGATAAGCGAGTTCAATGCCTTGAGCACCATTCGTCGAACCACCCGCATTGAGTTTATCTAATGCAGTCGCAATCGCTTGATGATCATTCCCAGCAGTGGCCGGTAATACAACCCCAGCCGCGCCAGCATAAACGACAATCGCAACGGAATCATCTTCATCAAGTTGTTTGCTTAACATGGTTAAACTACTTTTTAACAAAGGTAATTTATCAGCAGCCCCCATCGAACCTGAAACATCTAATAAAAAAACTAAATTAGCATCTTTGATGGCGTCTTTATCAGGTTCAAACCCTTTGATACCGATTTTAATAATCTGTCGTTGTTGATCCCAAGGTGCATTTGCCACTTCGCTATGGATGCTGAACGGTTGATCAATGCTATCAGGCGAAGGATAGTTATAATTAAAGTAATTGATAAAAGCCTCCTCCCTCACAGCATCACTTGGCGGTAAGCGGCCATTATTAATGAATCGGCGTGTATTACTGTAACTACCAGTATCTACATCAATAGAAAAAGTAGAAAGTGGTTCACGGCTCACTTGCTTAACCGAATTTTGTGATGAATCTAAATAGTTTTCACTGTTTGTATCGCCAACAGGTATTTCAATAGGCCTCCTAATTAATGCTGTTGTTGCACTACTCGTTGAGGCACTATCAATCAGGTTTACCTGATGTAATGTCATCGACTGCTCTGCTGCTCGCTTTTGGTACTCAACAACCGCTTTTTGCTGTGCCCCCCTAACTTGCTCCTTCTTTAATATCTCAGACTGCTGGGCTTGGGAGATTTGTTGATCAGAAGCAGATTGATTACATCCTATTAACCCAGTTAGCAGAGTTAAACTGGTCACTGTTAATGCGCCTTTCACTATTTTATGAATGTTAGTTTTGTTATTCATTGTGCCACCTTTATAGTTAATAACTGATTGAAATTAATTTTGTTATCTCTATAAACGCATGACCCAGAGAAATGGGGTTAAAAAATAATAATTTATTTTATAAATTATTATTTTGCCTGCAGAAAGACAGTCCTATCTGTTATCATCCACTCCCTTTGTTTGGTTTGGAAATATTAATGCACTCCTCCTCTCGTTCACTTTTTAACACCCTTATCTTAGTCGTTGGGATACTATTAATCGCTGCGAATTTACGTGGTCCAGTAACTGCAATTGGCCCAGTACTTGATCAAGTGATTCTCAGCTTTGAATTAAGCTCCTCGCAAGCTGGCATGTTAACCACTTTGCCTTTAATCGCCTTTGCACTTGCCTCTCCGATGGCTGCTACGCTTGCCAAGAAACAAGGGCTTGAGATATCTTTATTTATTGCACTATTGTTAGTCGCGATAGGCTTGTTTGCGCGTGCAATTGATTCTGTTTTTATTCTATACCTTAGTACCGCTGTGATAGGGGTAGGTATTGCCATCGGTAACGTACTTTTACCTAGTTTAATCAAACGTGATTTTCCTAACCATGTTGCATTAATGACGTCTTCATATGTTTTAGCTATGGGGGTGTTTGCAGGAAGTTATTCAGCACTGTTAATTCCACTTGCTGAATATAACCAATTAGGATGGGCAATTGCATTATCTTGTTATGGTGTAATAACCTTATTTAGTATTATCGTTTGGTTACCACAATTAAAGCTGCATACAAAACCGACAAAAGAACTAACGCAGAGTATTAGCAACAGTAAAATTTGGCACCATGCAACAGCATGGCATATCACGCTCTGCTTAGGGTTAAACTCATTTTTTACTTATATCCTGATTGCTTGGCTACCTAATATCTTAATAGATGCAGGCCATAACGCTCAGGATGCCGGTATGATACAAGGCGCATTCCAGTTTGCTTCTGCTTTACCTGGCCTTATTCTGATACCGCTACTGGCAAAATTAAATGACCAACGCATATTAGCGATCTCTTTAGCGATCATCGCTGCGTCTTGTTCACTCGGTTTTATCTATATACCTGAATTCGCATTTGCTTGGTCTTTCACCTTAGGTTTTTGCTCTGGCGCTATTTTTATTCTTGGTCTTTCTTATATCAGTTACCGCACACATCATTCAACTCAAGCGGCTTCATTATCTGGTATGGCTCAATGTGTGGGTTACGCATTAGCAGCGGTTGGGCCAATGATTGCGGGTCTATTACATTCCTATTTTGAAGGCTGGACATCGGTACTTTGGATGTGTGCTATTGCTATTTTATTATCTGGTATTTTTGGCTACTTAGGCGGACGAAATAAAATGCTTAGTAAAGACGCTTAATAGCTTATTTCCATATTATAAAAAATAGCAAACATGCTAAATTGATTACTAACAATCAACACAACAGGTTGTTTCCTGTTTATACAAATGGCTAACTTATGAAATATATCAACGCTAACACCACATTTTTAAAATCAACACTTGCTATTACTGTCTGTTTAGCTTTAGGCGGATGTTTTAATAAAACAGATGCGAACCCAGTCAATGCAGATGATACCAATCCCCAATCAAAAAGTACCGTGAACCTCAGAATAATGGAAACAACTGATATTCACATGTATTTATCAAACTACGACTACTTTTCCCAGCAAGTATCCGAAACAATTGGTTTCGTGAACACAGCAACATTGATAAAAAAAGCGCGAGCGGAAGTGAAAAATAGTGTGTTAGTTGATAACGGCGATTTAATTCAAAACAGTCCGTTAGGCGACTATGAAGCCTTAGTCAGAAGAACAGAGATACTTAACGGCTCTACTCATGTAGTTTATAAAGCAATGAATTTACTGGACTATGATGTCGCAAACTTAGGGAATCACGAGTTTAACTTTGGATTAGAATTTTTAGATGCAGCAATCAAAGGTGCAGACTTCCCATATGTGAATGCTAATGTTTATATCAATGACGGCGATGATGACACAAGCAATGATAAAAACCGCTACACACCTTATTATATTCAAGAAAAACAAGTTGTGGATGCAAATGGTAACGAACAAACCATTAAAATCGGTTACCTTGGATTAACACCTCCACAAATCATGCAATGGGATAGCGTTAAACTACAAGGGAAAGTGATAGCCAAAGATATTGTTAAAACAGCTGAGAAATTTGTACCGCAGATGAAAGCCGAAGGAGCAGACATAATTATCGCTATTCCTCATTCAGGCTTGACTGCAAGCGCACAGGAAGACCTTGCTGAAAACGCTGCCCTTTACCTATCAGAAGTACCTGATATTGATGCTATCTTATTTGGTCACAATCATCGCGTTTTCCCAGGTGATAAAGCTTATAACGGCTATCAAGAAGCCGGCATCGATAATGTTAATGGTAAGCTAAACGGTATTCCTGCTGTAATGCCTGGATTTTTTGGCAATCACCTTGGTGTGATCGATTTAACACTCACCTCAACGGCAGACCATCAATGGGAAGTAACCAAATCAACGGTTGAAGCCCGTGGTATTTACAGCGGCAGTAAAAGAAATGGCGATTTTGTAGATTTAGCTGAAGCTGACCAAGAAGTTGCAGCAGCTATCGCCCCTGAACACCAAGCAACCATTGAATGGGTAAGTGAGCCCTTCGCCAATATATCAGCGCCTATTTATAGCTTTTTTGCATTAGTGCAAGATGATCCTTCAATTCAAATTGTATCTGATGCACAAATTGCATGGGGTAAAGCCTTTATTCAAGGAACAGAATTAGATGGTTTGCCAGTACTTTCAGCAGCAGCACCTTTCCGCGCAGGACGAAATGGTATTGAAGACTATACAGATGTTAAAGCAGGCGAAATTGCTTTATTAGATACTGTTAGTCTTTACGTTTTTCCAAATACAGTGCGCATGGTAAAAATCACTGGAGCCGATGTAAAAGAATGGTTAGAACGTTCTGCAGCACAATTTAATCAGATTGATATCAACAGCAGTCAACAACAAAACCTACTTGATACCACTTACCCAACTTATAACTTCGATATTATTGATGGCGTGACCTTTGAAATAGATGTAACGCAACCAAAACGATACGATAATGAAGGGCTGCTTATTAGCGCTCAAAACTCGCGTATTACACATTTACAATATCAAGGTAAACCAATTGATCTTGATGGTGAGTTCTTAGTTGTCACCAACAATTATCGTGCTTCTGGCGGCGGTAACTTCCCAAATATAGATGGAACAAGCCGAGAAACCTTTGAAGGTCCAGATGAAAACCGAGGAGTATTAAGAAACTACATTATTAGTGAAGCGGCTAAGAATGAAAATAACAGTATCGACCCTTCTGCCGATCAAAACTGGAAGTTCAAACCGGTGAACACTGAGACAAACTTAAATGTTGTTTTCAGAACATCACCACTTGATGACGTAAAAGCGATTGCAGCGGAAATACCATCAATAACAGCAACATCTGATTTAGATTCAGACGGTTTTGCTTTGTATAAAATCGACTTAAAAGCACAGTAAGCTTTGCTTTGTAATACCAATTATATTAAATAAGTGATCTAAATTTTGCGCAGGAAAAATGACTGAGTTCAAGGCGTAATTTGAGTTAAATAGTTGTTCTATTTGCGAAAATTACAACGCAGAAATAAGTTATTTTAACAAGTAAAATAGATCAGTTAATTAGTGTGATTGGTATAATGTAAAATGAGAGCACAAGTGGGGTTGAAGTTAGCAGTTATTGTTAATTTCAGTCTTCACTTTTAACGCCGATATATACCGCACACCTTAAAAGTTAGCTTTCCGGTTCAAACACAACTTAAAAAACCATTAATAAAATAGCCCATGAGCTCCCGCCACACCCGCAAAGATCACTAATAAACTTACCGTTAACAATATTGTATGCATCAGTTGTAGGTAATAAAATGCTTTGTCGCTATTTTTTAATGCCTGTTGATGAAACCATTTATGTAAAAACCAAGGCTCCAACACAAACAACACTAAGGTAAAAATAGCCCATATCAACAGCATGGTATAAATCCACCAATGCATTGTTGACCATAAATTCATGGCATATAGCATGTAAAAACCTGAAAGCCCTGTTATTAGTGTTGTTAGTTTGGCTTGCAAGCTAAACTTACTTTCTAACATTTCAAATAGGTGTAATTTATTATCTGTTGTTTTAGCGTTTCTAATCGCCGGTATTAATACCGTCGCAACAAAAGCAACTCCTCCGATCCATAGCACAACAGCGACGACATGCAATGCTCTTGCGATCACTAAATATTGAAACTCCATCACTTACCTCATTAATACTTATCAATAACGTATTGTGATTATTCATTAAAATAATTAATTTTCTATGATCTATCGTAGTAATTCCTGACTTTTTAGCCATTCAATCACTTTAATACTACCTAGTGAACAAAGTGCTTTGTTTTGAACATCAATAAATTTAATATCAGCAATTTCTGCTGCAGGTGTTAACTGTCCTTCAAAGTCAGCAAAATAGCAGGTTAATTTAACCGTTACATCAGCATTTTCTCCATCGGCAGGTGCTTCAAAGGTCTCGGCGTATTTTATAGAGCTTGCGATCAAATCAACTGAAACTTCTTCTTTTATTTCACGAGTAAGCGCTTGTTGATCGGTTTCTCCTGTTTCGCGTTTACCACCTGGTAAATAAAATAACACCTTATTCTTAGAACGAGCATGCAATAACTTATTATCTGCAATATATAGCCAAGCTAATTTATCAATTACTTTATTCATCTTCTTCTCATTTTTATTTTAACTTGTAGACTTGCTCTACTCTATTTTTGAATTTTGTTCACTGGGCTGTATCTGTCAGTGTGGAAATCCCTAATGCACTACCTAGTAATATAAAGACACTACCCACCGTTCGATTAACCCACTTTAAAGTGGATTGTTTTCTCAATAAAGGTGCAATCTTGGTGCCTAACGCGGCATACATAAACATTGAACTACAATCGATAACAAACCAGGTGCAGGCCAGGACAATATATTGTTCCATTTGTGGCAAGGCTGCGTTCATAAAGCTAGGAAATAAGGCAATGAAAAACAAGAGATCCTTAGGGTTACTGATGCCGACCATAAAGCCTTTTCTAAACAAGGTAAACCAAGCGTAATCCTTTAAAACAGGTGAATGTGTTGTCGACTCATCAATTAATGCAATAGGATTTTCTTTCCAAGCACAGAACCCTAAATAGATAAGATAACATGCCCCTATTAGCTTAATAATGAGAAATAGCGTTTTAGATGCAACTAGAATCGCCCCAAGCCCAATCGCCGAAATAGACATTAATAAAAGCGCTGCAATAGCGCCGCCAATGATGGTAGGAATCGTATTTTTATGGCCATACTTAAGCCCATCAGAGATGCATAATAATGCCGAAGGCCCTGGGCTAAATATTAATACGCTAATGACACTGAGATACACCAGCCATAAACTAAAATCCATTTTATTTTCCTTTAAACTTCAACTAAATAATTTCAATTAAATCATATTCGTCAATATAACCAGATAAACCTAAATAACAAACACAAAAAAGCAGGGTCGATGCCCTGCTTCTACTTACTCATCAATGTTGATATTGATTACTGGAATGTACCACGAATAGGATAGTTGTTTTCAGGTGCCTTAATAAATTCAAGCCCCGCTGCTAATGTTGCAATTTCAGGACGAAGTGCAGGACCATTAGAAATATCCAAGACTTGTACTTGGTTTTTCTCATTAATAACAAATAAACCAGGTTCAGCAAAACGGTGATCCGTTTCTTTTTCTGAACGCGGATTTGAGATGTAAACACCTAATGCTTGCATTTGTTCGATGCTTAAACCGTAATAAATAGGAAAACTCGTTGTTAATGAAGGAAGATGCTCTTCAAGTTGTGCTTTGCTATCTGCTGATACCGCAGCAATTTCAACACCATTATCAATAAAACGTTGTTTAAATGTTTCTAAAGTATTTAAGTAGCGAGTACATAATGGACAGTGCTTACCACGATAAACAACCACTATTTTCCAATCAGCTTTATCTGATATTTTGCCTAGCTCAACATCACTTCCATCTAATGCTTTAACGGTTAAGACTGGAAAAGTAGCGCCTGCTGCGATTGCTGTATGAGTCATTCGTTATCCCCTGATAAAAATTATAAATGTATGTTATTTAGAAAAATCAAAGATACCCTAAAAAGGTAAATATAAATCACTAAACTAGCGATTCACTTACAAAGACAGACCAGACTAAGGTAGATTTAATTTCACTGACTTCACAAGTTTATTCCTTTAATAACAATAGGCTAATCAAATTTTCCTATTAATTCAGACATATGTTGCACTTGTATTGAGGCTAATGTCTGCTTGTCAGTAACCTCTGGTGCGTAATAAACACTTGTCATATTGGCTGCATTAGCCGCCTTTAAGCCAACAATACTATCTTCTATTACACAACAACGCTCCGCTTTTACTTTCATTGCTTCAGCGGCAAACAAAAAGACACCCGGATCAGGCTTCCAAGAGTTAATATCATAAGAACTAAAGATATTATCGCCAAAATATTTATCTAAACCTGTTACTTTTAAGGCCTGTTTAATTTTATGTTTAGGTCCAGAAGAAGCAACACAATAAGGAATGGTTAATGATTCTAACAACTCCACTACCCCTTGATTCGCTTTTAGTTGCTGATCAAACAATTCACTGACTTTTTTTCTATATTCAATTTCGAAATCGCTAGGCATCTGCACTTTACGCTCTATTTCGATGCTTTCTATAATTAAATTAAGGTTAACACCGCGAAACTGGCGAATAAGATCTTCAGCTTTATGTTCAATACCTTGGGTAGCAAGCTGTCGCTCCATGGCTAAATTACAAAGAAATTCACTGTCCACCAGTGTGCCATCACAATCAAAGATCATTAAATCCATTATTACCTCATCAAATAAACACAAAAGACAATCGACCATAACATGAATTAGATTCAGATAAATCATCAAAAACAAAGGGATGAGAGGTATATGCAGGTTTAATTAACAACCAATAAACCTAATTAATCACATTTATCGCCGGCATTGATTAGACGCCTCAGCCTCGATTCTTTGCGTGGATTGTTGGTATAATGTAAAAATGCATAGCATAATGAATGCTATTATCGACAGTGTTTATCAAACCATATAAATTTAAGGTATCCAATGAATCCAATTATTGCCCTGTTAAAAGAACATAATGTAAGTGATGAAAAAATAAAAGCGCTTTTTGAAGCATTAACTGATAACCCAATGATGGCGATGGGCCTTATCCAACAATTAGGTATCTCGTCAGAAGAACTGCAACGATTAATGGGCTTGATTATGGCGCAACCTGAACTCATTAAAGAAGCGACCGATGAATTAGGCTTAGACTTTGCTAAGGTACAAGAAGCAAAAGAGAAGTTAGGAAAAGAATAAAGCGAGACTGTAATAAAAACTGTGTAACTGCTTATTTATAATCCTACTATTTGGAAA
>NZ_JBAKAZ010000046.1:0-26575 GCF_038155185.1 Psychromonas aquatilis | reverse complement strand
AGAAAAATCGTGATTCATATCATCTCCTTTGAATATGAACATTAGATCACATCTTCAACGGAATTGGTATAAAATGCAACAAGATAAAAAGACGAAGTGCTTTGTTTTATTCATGCACATACAAGGGAGGCTGAAGCCACCGCCCCAAAGTCAAAGTGAAAGCAAGGTTCCTGAAAGTGAGTAGAACTAGCGTTAATAAATTGGTGAGTATCTATCTAAGCGAAGGACTCGAGGGGTGAAAAGCATGTGCTTTAGGGATTGGATGAAACTGTTCGGTTACTTTTACAAATTGGTATAAGACCATACACAATGTCAAACACAACTTCTTATTATGATTAGGGTTTCTACATATTAAATAATGGTTTACAAAGTGAGACATTAATAAAAGAGAATATAAACCGCTTTAAAATTATTACTAAAAAAGAAATTTTAAATGTAGATTATTATGATGGGGAAAATAAGATAATAAGAAGTATGTTTGTTACAGGCATAAAAAAAGGTAAGTCATAACCCACCTTTTTTTCAATCAGAATGAGCACTTAAGTGCTCATCGAAGCAATATTAAAGAGCTACGATGTTTTCTGCTTGAGGACCTTTTTGACCTTGAGTTACAGTGAACTGTACTTTTTGGCCTTCAGCAAGAGTTTTAAAACCAGTGCTTGCGATAGCAGAGAAATGTGCGAAAACGTCAGGACCGTTTTCTTGCTCGATGAAACCAAAACCTTTAGATTCGTTGAACCATTTAACTGTACCAGTAGTAGTAGACATGTGTATATCCTAATAAAATTGTGTAATTTGACCTTAAAAATTAAGGCAGTTGGCTAGAAGTGTTGCTATTACTTATGATGTATAGGATTCGGTACATTAATACGGAACAAAAAACATAAATATAAAACGAACTTTCAAGCTAAAAATTATTATATATAGGTTTAATTGTGTGTCAATAGCTATTTTACAAAAACATAAAAAAAAAGTCGCTTTTGCATCTCAATAGAGTCATTACTGTATTTAAAATCCTTGAATATAAATGATTGAAAACCTAAATGACTATAGATATCAATAGATTAACTAACCTTCCATCAATACTAGACCTTCACCCAGCTCTTTGTAGTATTTTCAAAATTTTATTTTAATTAAGTCGCGCTCTATTAAACTCAAAATTTGTTATTAGTTATTAATACAACAAATAATTTGCTATATTCTCGATTTAAAAAATGAGGTTATTATGACAATTTGGATCGATGCAGATGCATGCCCAGTACCGGTAAGAGAAATGGTGCTGAGAGCGAGTACAAGAACACAAACACCACTTGTTTTTGTTGCAAACTCACCTTTACCAGTAAAACGCAGTGCGCTAGTGAAAACGGTACAAGTTTCACAAGGGTTTGATGTTGCGGATAATTACATCAGCCAACACGTAGCAATAAATGACTTAGTTATTACTCAGGATATCCCCCTTGCGGCAGAATTAGTAGAGAAAGGTATTGTCGCGCTAAATCCACGTGGTGAGTTATATACGCAAGATAATGTAAAGCAGCGTTTAGCAATGCGTAATTTAGCAGAGGAGTTAAGAAGTGTTGGTCAGATTAGCGGTGGGCCAAGTAAGTTTTCAGACCGTGATAAACAAAACTTTGCAAATACTTTAGATCGTTGGCTACAAAAAGCTAAAAGATAGATTTACCTATCTTTTAGCTTACAAAAAAGAAATTAGATTATTCTTGTTTCTGCTTGTAGTTTCTTCATGCGTGCTTCTTCAGCTTCTTTCTTTTTACGGTTGTCGCAAGGATCTGGACAATCGCATTCTTTGTCTATCCCTACAGATGCTAAACCGCCACAACTACCGCCAATGGTTTTTTGATTAACGATATAACCAATCGCCATCGCAACAATAACAAGTAAGAAAACAACAAACGTAGCAATAAAATAAATCATTATTTCTCCTTTACCAGAAATTTCTCAAACTCAGGTGTATAAGTTTCAATAAACTTATCCCCTTCTTTGCTGATTAAAAAAACAGGCTGTTTGAGCTTTGTTGCAAATTCTAACCCATTTTTAGGACCTAATACAGTTATTGCTGTCGCTAAGCCATCTGCGACCATACTACTTTTATCAATAACGGTAACCGATACCAACTTATGATGGATAGGTCGACCTGTACTTGGGTCTATCGTATGTGAATAACGAATGCCGTCAAATTCAAAGTAATTACGGTAATCACCTGATGTCGCAATCGCGTTATCACTAACATGTAACAGACGCTGTACATTTTGTCCTAAACCAGGACGCTCTATAGCGATTGTCCAGGGTACATCATCAAGTTTAGTACCATGGGCACTTAGCTCTCCACCGATATCAACAAGGTAATTTGTAATCCCTTGCTCGGATAAAAACTCAGCGATCGCATCCACACCATAACCTTTGGCAATAGAGGATAAATCAACATATAAATTAGGTTTGCTTTTCACTAATTTATTGCCCTCAACAGAGAGGTATTGACTACCAATTTCTTGCTGTGTCTTTTCAATCAACGCTGCACTTGGTACTTTATTTGGTTTCTTGTCAGGACCAAATCCCCACAAATTCACCAAAGGCCCAACAGTAACGTCAAAAGCGCCATCACTTTGCTTGTATATCTCAAGTGCTTTACTAACAACTTTGATTGTTGCATCTGAAACGACTAATTCCTTCTCACTTTTGTTAAAAAGCGATAGCTCAGATTGAGGACGATAAGTCGACATTTGATCATTAACCAACTCTAGTTGTTCGTCTATTTTCGCTTGCAGTTGTTTAGTCAGTAGTTTGTTATCAGAAACTTGTTCAGCTGAAAGTACATAAGAGACTTGATAATAAGTTCCCATTGTACTGCCTTTAATTTGTAATAATTGCGGCTCAGGTTTTGAACAAGACGAAATAAAAAAGGCTAGCCCTATTAAGGCTAGCCATTTAATTGATGAACTAATCATCGGGGTTAACCACCGAAATCATCAAGTAAGATGTTTTCGTCTTCGACGCCTAAATCTTTAAGCATCGCGATAACAGCTGCATTCATCACTGGAGGACCACACATGTAGAACTCACAATCTTCTGGTGCTTCATGATCTTTCAGGTAGTTTTCATATAATACGTTATGAATGAACCCTGTGTAACCATCCCAATCATCTTCAGGTTGTGGATCACTTAAAGCGACATGCCACTCAAAGTTATCATTTTCATCTGCGATTTCATCAAAATCTTCTACGTAGAACATTTCACGTTTAGAGCGCGCACCGTACCAGAAACTAGCTTTACGCTTAGTTTTCAAACGACGGAACTGATCGAAGATATGTGAACGCATTGGCGCCATACCAGCACCACCACCAACAAAGACCATCTCATTTTCAGTCTCTTTCGCAAAGAACTCACCAAATGGTCCAGAAATCGTCACTTTATCACCTTCTTTTAGGCTAAAGATAAACGATGACATTTTACCACAAGGTAATGATAGATCACGTGGAGGCGGCGTAGCGATACGCACGTTTAACATGATGATACCTTCTTCACCTGGGTAGTTAGCCATTGAATAAGCACGAATCGTCTCATCTTCAACTTTTGACTCTAAATCAAAGAATTTAAAGTGTTCCCAGTCTCCACGGTACTGCTCTTCAACGTCAAAGTCTTTATATTTAACGTGATGTGCAGGCGCTTGAATTTGGATATAACCACCGGCTCTAAATGGAACAGATTCACCATCAGGAATTTGTAATTTAAGCTCTTTAATGAAAGTTGCTTTGTTATCATTTGAGATAACAGTACATTCCCATTTTTTAACACCAAAAATTTCTTCTGGTAATTCGATATCCATGTCTTCTTTAACATTAACTTGACATGATAAGCGCTCGCCATCTTTTGCTTCACGTTTAGTAATGTGGTCAAGCTCTGTAGGTAGGATATCACCACCACCTGATTTAATTTTTACACGACATTGGCCACAAGTACCACCGCCGCCACAAGCAGAAGATACGAATACACCAGCATTTGCTAATGCACCTAGTAACTTACCACCCGCCTGGGTTTTGATGCTTTTATCAGCATCATCATTAATAGAAATTGTAATATCACCTGTGCTTACAAGTTTTGCTTTTGCCGATAAAATAATAACGACTAGAGCTAAAACGATAATTGTAAACATGGCAACGCCGAGAAAGATTTCCATCGACTTTTTCCTTGTTTTGGGAGGGAATAAATTCCCTCGAATTCATCTAAGCTAAAACAGCAACGATTATAGTTGGATACCAGAGAATGACATGAAACCTAATGCCATTAATCCAGCAGTAACAAATGTAATACCTAAACCACGTAAACCATCCGGCACGTCAGAGTATTTCATTTTTTCACGGATACCTGCTAATGCAACAATTGCAAGTGTCCAACCAACACCACTACCGATACCATATACCGCTGATTCTAGTAAGTTATACTCACGTTGAACCATAAATGATACACCACCAAAAATGGCACAGTTAACGGTAATAAGTGGTAGGAAGATCCCAAGAGCTTGATACAAAGAAGGGAAATACTTATCTAAAATCATTTCCAAAATTTGTACTAAAGCTGCGATAACACCGATGAAAGTGATGAATCCTAAGAAGCTTAAATCAGCTTCAGGGAATCCAGCCCATTCAAGTGCGCCTGGTGCTAATAAGTTAAAGTAGATAACTTGGTTCACAGGTACTGAAATACCTAGTACAACAATTACCGCTACCCCTAAACCTATTGATGTTTTAACTTTCTTAGATACAGCAAGAAAAGTACACATGCCTAAGAAGAAAGCCAGTGCCATATTTTCCATGAAAATAGAACGCACAAATAAACTAATATAATGTTCCATTCAAATTACTCCTTTGGCTCAACTTGTTCTGGTTTAATTGTTCTAATAGCCCAGATAATGCCACCTATGATAAAGAAAGCACTAGGAGGTAATAACAATAAACCATTACTTTGATACCATCCGCCATTTGAAATTAATGGCAAGATTTCAAATCCAAATAAAGCACCAGATCCGAATAATTCACGGAAACCACCAACTAAAACAAGAATTAAGCCGTAACCTAAACCATTACCCACACCATCCATGAAACTTGTGATTGGTGGATTTTTCATAGCAAACGCTTCTGCACGTCCCATTACAATACAGTTTGTAATGATCAGACCAACATAAACAGACAACTGCGTAGACAAACCGTACGCATATGCTCTTAACACTTGGTCAACAACAATTACTAACGAAGCAATAATTGCCATCTGTACAATAATACGCACACTATTAGGAATGTAATTACGAATTAATGAGATAAAAAAGTTTGAAAATGCCGTAACGAATAATACCGCTAATGTCATTACTACAGCTGTTTGCAATGTAGCTGTAACAGCTAACGCAGAACAAACACCTAAGATTTGCAATGCAATAGGGTTATTACTTACGACCGGTGAAGTTAATACTTCTTTCATTTCGCTTGATTTAGCCATTGTTTAGCGCTCCTTCACGAACTTTGCTAAGAAATGGACCAAACCCTTGCTCACCTAACCAAAAAGTAAAGGTATGCTCAACACCAACACTTGTTAGTGTTGCGCCAGATAGCCCATCAATTTTATGCTTAGAATCAGCAGGTGCTTGACCTTTAACGATTTCAATTGCAGGGTTACCGTCAGCATCGTATAACTCTTTACCGACAAACAATCCACTCCAACGAGGGTTTTGAACTTCACCACCTAGTCCAGGTGTTTCACCTTGCTCGTAGTAAGTAATTGCCTCGATAGTATTGCCATCAGGTTGAACTGCAACAAATGCATACATCGTTGACCATAAACCAGCACCGTGTACTGGTAAAATGATACGCTGTAAAACACCACTATCATCAGATACTAAATAAACCGTTGCTAAATTTGCACGACGTCCGATTTTAGCGATATTTTCATCCGCTGCTAGTTTAATACTAGTTTCCGGATCTTTAGCCGCTTTACGTTGGTCATAAGTTGCTGCATCAGGTGTTGAAACAAACTCACCTGTCGCTAAATCAACTAATTTAGTTTCGATGTTAGAAGAAAAAATTTCTGGTATTGTTTTATCAGTTGTTAAACCTGCAACGTCAAGAATTTTATTTTGCTTATCGATTGCTTTATTAGCGATTTGCAGTGGACGAAGTCCAACTGCGGCACCTGCTACAATAATTGAACATACTAGACAAACTGCTAGTACGATAATCATCGTTTTGCCGAATGTTTCCTTTTGACTAGACATTACGTGCTAACCTCCGTTTGATATTGCCTTGTACTACGAAGTAATCGAATAACGGTGCAAATAAGTTAGCGAATAAAATAGCTAACATCATACCTTCAGGGAAGGCCGGATTTACAACACGAATCAATACCACCATCAGACCAATCAATGCACCATATATCCATTTACCTTTATTAGTAAATGAAGCTGATACTGGGTCAGTTGCCATAAAGATCATACCAAAAGCAAAACCACCCATTACTAAGTGCCAATACCAAGGTAATTGGAACATGTGGTTTGTATCACTACCGATAACATTAAATAATAAAGAGGTTGCTATCATCCCGATCATTACACCAGCAATGATACGCCATGATGCGATACCGGTAATCACAATAAATGCACCACCGATTAAAATAGCTAACGTAGATACTTCACCAATACTACCTTGCATATTACCAATGAAGGCATCCATCCAAGTTAGGTTTGATTGTACTGCTTCTAAACCACCTTGAGACATAACACTTAATGATGTTGCGCCAGAGAAACCGTCAACAGCAGTCCAAACCGCATCACCTGAAATATCAGTCGGGTATGCAAAGAATAAGAAAGCACGACCAGCTAATGCCGGGTTTAAGAAGTTACGTCCTGTACCACCAAAGATCTCTTTAGCAACAACCACACCAAAAGTAATACCTAAAGCAACTTGCCACAGAGGGATAGTCGCAGGAACAATTAATGCGAATAGTACAGAAGAAACGAAGAAACCTTCATTTACTTCGTGTTTACGTACACTTGCAAATAGTACTTCCCAGAAACCACCGACAACAAAAGTCACCGCGTAGATTGGTAAGAAGTATGCAGCACCAAATAAGAAGTTATCAAATAGACCAGCACCAGAGCCCATGGTCACACCGAACATATTTAATAAAGCTAAACGCCAATCTTCTAATGCAGAGTAACCCGCTACAATTGCTTCATTAGCTTGCACACCAGTGTTGTACATACCGTAAAACATTGCAGGGAAAGTTGCTAACCATACAAAAATCATCATACGTTTAAGGTCAATTCCATCACGAACGTGAGTAATGCCTTTGGTCACATAACCAGGAGTATAGAAAAATGTCGCAGCAGCTTCATACAGGGCATACCATTTTTCATAACGGCCCCCTGCTTCAAAATGCGGCTCCATTTTTTCAATTAAGTTCTTAAGACTCATTATTAGCCTTCCTTCTCAATTTTACTTAAACATGAGCGTAAGATTGAACCGTATTCATATTTGCCTGGGCAAGCATAAGTACATAATGCTAAATCTTCTTCATCCAACTCTAAACAGCCTAACGTTTGCGCGCCATCTGTATCACCCACGATCAAGTCGCGTAATAACACTGTTGGTAGAATGTCTAATGGCATAACACGTTCGTATTGACCAATTGGCACCATTGCACGATTACTACCACCAGTTGTTGTAGTAAAGGCAAATTTCTTCGCACGGTTTAACGCAGACAAAAAGACACGCGATACAGAGTGTTTATTTAAACCAGGTGCGCCCCAGCCAAATAACTCTTTGTTATAACCTTCAAGCAATGCTGAAACTTGGTTATGGTAACGACCTAAGTAAGCATGAGGGCCAACTGCAGTTACACCACATAAAACAGAACCAGAAATAACACGTACTTGGCCGTCTACTAATTCACCTTTGGTTAATTCAGTAGTTGAAGCACCAAGAGTAGTACGTACTAATCTAGGTTTAGTTGTCGCAGGTCCCGCTAAAGAGATCACTTTTTCGTTATATAATTCACCTGTAGTGAATAGTTTTCCGAATGCGATAACATCTTGATAGTTAATTGACCAAACTTGTTTCGTTGCAGAAACAGGATCAATAAAGTGGATGTGTGTACCAGCTAGACCTGCAGGATGAACACCTGTGAAGATTTTTTCTTCAACACTTGCTACATCAGAAGTTGCGATTTTAGCTTGATCTTTACAAACATAAACCTTGCCTTCAGTTAGCTGTGATAAGACAGCTAGACCATCGCTGAAAGCTTGGCTATTGTCATTAATAATCACCGCTGCATCTGCTGCCAAAGGATTAGTATCCATTGCAGTAACAAAGATAGAAGCAGGCATAGCATCAATAGCAGGTACTTTACTGAATGGACGAGTGCGTAATGCAGTCCATGCACCAGATGCAACTAAGTTATCTACAACTTTGCTTCGCTCAAGGCTTGCTAATTGCTTACTTTCATACTTAGCAAATTCAACACTATCATTGCCTTGTACTGTGATAACTACAGATTGCAATACACGCTGTGCACCACGATTAATTTCTTTAACTATACCAGCTGCTGGTGCGGTAAAAAGTACTCCCTGATTTTTCTTATCAGAAAAAAGAGTTTGCCCTTTTTTAACTGTGTCGCCGACTTTAACAGCCATTGACGGTCGCATTCCAACGTATTCTTCACCCAGTATAGCAACTTCAGAAATGGCTGGGCCATTTTGAATGACTTGCTCTGGCGCTCCTGAGATTGGGAGGTCCAGTCCTTTTTTTATAGTAATCATATTCTCTTGCACTATGTTACGGGAGGGAAGTTAAATGCCTTTCGGCAATAAAACACTACACATAATAAATAGATTTTAACAATTTATTAACATGTACACTAAAAAATTCTCTTAAATATTAACATTAGAGAGGGGTTAATTGCTATATCAAATAAAAAAGCTTCTTGTAAAAAGTTCAAGTTTAATACAAAAAAAATAAAAAAATTCATTATTAATATTTGTATTATTTATGCTTTCTATTATTACTTTTTTACTTACCACCACCTAAACACTGTGCTGAATTAGGAGATGTTTGATTTTTTTCTACCCATTGCTGCGGCGTATATGTGTGCATCGCTAAAGCATGTACAGGACCAGCAAGTTCATCTGCTAGCACCTCATTAACTAAACGATGACGTTGAATTAAACGTAATCCATCGAATTCATCACATACCAAAGTCACTTTAAAGTGAGTTTCTGAATTTGCCGGCACAGAATGATTATGACTTTCGTTTTCAACCAGTAAAAATTCTGCTTGGAAACGATTGGCCAATTTATCTTGGATCGTTTGTTGAACAACCATAAAACCTCTCATCAAGTAAGTTTTGATAACACCATGTTATTTTTTAATAAGAATGATGCTCGCCTAATTTTTTAGTCGCGCTACATTACTATTAAAAAATGCTAACTAAGTTAAATACTCAGTCTATTTTTACAGCGCGCTACCATAACAAAACAAGCGATTTTAGGATACACTCATTTTATTATTCTTTTATCGCTGAAGGTATTTTTTGTCTAACTTATCTGAACTTAAAGTTGGTTTAACAGGACGTTTTCCTTGTTCTTATCTCGAAAATGAAGAAGAGCAATTGATCATGCTGATGGACCCAGAAAATAATTCGCAAAAAAACTACGCTGCATTAATTGAAATCGGCTTTAGGCGTAGTGGTGAACAAGTTTACAGACCACACTGTCCAACCTGTGAGGGTTGTGAATCACTTCGGATTAACAGTGAGCGCTTTGTTTTATCAAAGAGCCAGAAGCGCTTATTGAATAAAAATAAACATTTCACCATAGTTCAAAGCAACAAAGTCAAAGAAACCTATTACCCATTATATGAACGTTACATCAATCAAATTTATCGTGACGGTGTTATGTACCCCGCCTCACTAGAACAATTTGAATCTTTTATTCGTTGCTCATGGGTAAATATTATCTTCCTAGAAGTATACGATGGCGAAAAGTTAATTTCAGTCAGCGTGACAGATCAGCTACTCAGTGAAACAGCACAATCTTGGAGTGCCTTTTATTGCTTTTACGATCCTGATTATCAAGCTCATTCACTGGGGAAATACGCGGTATTACAACAACTTCAATTGGCAAAGAAATATAATATTAACTATTTATATTTAGGGTATTACATTCAAAACTGTCAAAAAATGAATTATAAAAATCAATTTAATCCGCACCAACGCTTTATAAAACAGCAGTGGATTGATTTTGATTAGCTATTTAGTGTAATTAATAACCAACAATCCTTTACCACTTCCAATAATTCTGGCATTATGCGCCGATTGAAATTAGCTAAACTTAATATATTACAAAGGATTCACCGCCAATGGCAAAAGAAGACAGTATTGAAATGCAAGGCACTATCTTAGATACGCTGCCTAATACAATGTTCCGTGTAGAGTTAGAAAACGGACATGTTGTTACTGCACATATCTCAGGTAAAATGCGTAAAAACTACATCCGTATCCTAACGGGTGATAAAGTAACAGTTCAGCTTACCCCTTACGACTTATCAAAAGGCCGTATTGTTTTCCGTGCTCGTTAATATTATCGGAAATAAAAGCTTGGCTTTACTAGTCATAAAAAAACCAGCAAATATGCTGGTTTTTTTATGACTAAATATAAGTAAACACTAGATTAACTAACTTCTAATTTTTTCTCATAATTAAACTCGATAGCATCCCCTAGTTTATTTAGTTTAACTAAGACACTTCCCCCATCTTGCAATTTTCCAAATAAAATTTCATTGGCTAATGGTTTTTTAAGCTTATCTTGAATCAGGCGACCCATTGGTCGAGCCCCCATCGCTTTATCATAACCATTTTCAGCAAGCCAAACTTTTGCATCGTTATCCACTTCAAGTGAAACCTGTTTTTTATCCAACTGTACCTGTAGTTGAACAATAAACTTATCAACCACTTGAGTAATAACTTGAGGATCTAAGTGATTAAACCAAATAATATTATCTAGACGGTTTCTAAACTCAGGCGTAAAGATTTGGTTAATTTCTTCCATCGCCTTGAGGTCTTCTTTTTGTTCTTTAAAGCCAATACTTTGCTTAACTGTTTCACGAACACCGGCATTGGTTGTCATCACTAAAATGACATTTCTAAAGTCAACTTTACGACCGTTACTATCGGTTAATGTGGCATGATCCATTACTTGCAGCAAGATGTTATAAACATCGCTATGGGCTTTTTCTATCTCATCTAATAACACCACCGAATATGGGTGTTTAACCACTGCATCGGTCAACAAACCTGCTTGCTCATACCCCACATAACCTGGAGGCGCACCAATTAAACGCGAAACGGTGTGTTTTTCCATATACTCAGACATATCAAATCGCAATAATTCGACGCCCAATGCTTTAGCAAGTTGTTGTGTGACTTCTGTTTTACCAACCCCAGTCGGGCCAGCAAATAAAAATGACCCAACCGGTTTCGCTTCATCAGATAAACCAGAACGATTTAAATGAATCGCATCGGTTAATGCATCAATGGCAGAGTCTTGACCAAACACAGTCATTTTTAAGCGTTTATGTAATTTCGATAACGCATCTTTATCTGAACTAGACACTGATTTTTGAGGGATTCTTGCTATTTTTGCAATAATTGATTCTATATCCGAAACGCCAATTGTTTTTTTACGTTTACTAACAGGTAATAAACGCATTTGTGAACCAGCTTCATCAATAACATCGATCGCTTTATCAGGTAATTGACGATCGTTAATGTATTTAGCACTTAGTTCAGCGGCAGCAATTAACGCTTTATTGGTGTAGCGAATATTATGATGCTCTTCATAACGAGAGCGTAGCCCTAACAAAATTTGACCTGTTTCTTTAATCGATGGTTCGAGCACATCGATTTTCTGAAAGCGACGTGCTAAAGCATGTTCTTTTTCAAAGATTTGCCCAAATTCTTTATAAGTGGTTGAACCGATACAACGTAACTGTCCGCCAGTCAGTAAGGGTTTTAAGAGATTAGCTGCATCTAACTGCCCACCTGTAGCCGCACCAGCACCAATAATGGTATGAATCTCATCAATAAACAGCACCGCATTTTTCTGCTCTTGTAACTGCTTCAGCACATCTTTGAATCGTTGCTCAAATTCACCTCGATATTTTGTTCCGGCAAGTAATGCCCCCATATCTAATGAGTAAATAATATTGTCTTCGATAACGGCAGGAACATTATTGTGGACAATTTGATAAGCCAAACCTTCTGCAATCGCCGTTTTACCCACACCGGACTCACCAACTAGTAGAGGATTATTTTTACGTCGACGACACAGTATTTGAACACAGCGCTCTAATTCTTTTTCTCGACCAATAAGCGGATCGATGATCCCTTCAATCACTTTTTCATTAAGGTTAATAGTGAATGGCAATTCATTTTTCTTTTCTTCAGGCGCCTCTACTTCTTCCTGTTCTTGCTCTTGAAATATCACAGTATCAGTATGTTTCTCGACGCCATGAGAGAGGAAATTAACCACATCTAAACGAGATAGATTAGATTTTTTTAGGAAATAAACAGCTTGAGATTCTTGCTCACTAAAAATAGCCACCAGCACATTTGCGGCAGTTACTTCTGTTTTTCCTGATGATTGGACATGAAAAATAGCACGCTGCAATACGCGCTCAAAAGCAATGGTAGGCTGAACTTCTAGCTTCTCATTTTTAATTTCAGAAAAGCTTGGGTTGGAGTCTAAAAATTCACTCAATTCAATATGCAGTGAAACAATATCGACAGAGCATGCAAGTAGAATTTTTTTTATCTCTTTATTTTCTAATAAAGACAATAATAAATGCTCTAATGTCATAAACTCATGGCATTTCTCGTAGGCAATACGAAATGCTAAATCAAGACTATGTTCTAAAGGTTTATCTAGCATGGAGACTCCTTATATTAAGAGCAGAAAATAATTAGCTATTAACTCTCTTTTTCCATCGTACATTTTAGAGGATGTTCATTTTCTTTCGCATATTTAATAACTTGCATTACTTTAGTTTCTGCGACTTCCGCTGTAAATGTACCGCAAACTCCTACACCTTTGTAGTGCACATTTAACATTATTTCTGTCGCGGCTTCTCCGTCTAACCTGAAAAAGCGCTGTAAAACGTCAATAACAAAATCCATTGGTGAGTAATCATCATTATGTAATAACACATTGTACAAAGACGGTGGTATTAATTTTGTTTCTTGAGACTCTATTGTGGCAGACTCATTTCCCGTTTGTGGTGAATTATCTTTACTCATTTTTAAATTTTTTCTTCATGTTAAAGTTATTGAAATAGATGCTCTTATTAATATAGATTGTTTACTCAAGAGTAAAGCTTAACTTTCTCTTGTGCAATCAACAAAATAAAAAAACACCAGAAAATAAACCCCAAAACGCATAACAATAAATTATCTTCTTTTAATTTATCTATGCACTAAGTCTACACTAAGTTCTTATTATAGAGAGCGCCACCAGCTCCTAATCAGGGTATTGCTAAGTTAACCAGTAGCTCTAAATTGACGTAAAAGGCTAGCTAAATAATCAATTTTAATATTGGATAGTTGGCGATAATCAAAGTAAGGACAAATAATTATTTTTTGTTTAGTATCAATAGCAAACTCTTCATTTAGCCATAAAAGCTGAGCTGCTAATTGCCCTTCATTAAGTAATTTTTTGGCATAAGTCCTGCCACAAATAATATGAATTACATTGTTGTCAGAAGAACTAATTAACTCGGGCGGACTAAAAAGTAATGCGGTTTGGCTATTACTCTGTAATAGATATTGATCGCGATATTGCTGCCAAGAAGGAGCAAAAGAAGAAAAATTAAAATAATTCGAATCTAAGGCATATAATAATTTAGCATAAACATTAAAAACTTTACGCCAACCGTTACCACATACTTGGCCAATACGACTTATCTCACCTGTTTTAAGTGCTACAACCTCATTTAGCTGCTGATATTCATCCATCGGAGGCTGGTTTTCTATATAGACAGCGAATGAAAACTCACTATCACCTATGCCACGTTTACCTATTAATAACTGCTCTATCACATTCCTATTTCCATTTCCATTTCCATTTCCGCCGCACAGTACACTCAATAAAATCTTTATTTAAAGTGGTAGATCACCTGATTTTTACTACCTCGCCATTTAAGGTTTAAGTCAGCATGGTTTAATTCAAATTTACCATCAATAAACACATCTACCAAATCAATAATACGCTGTTGCTCGGTATTCAATTCATTTAATGTATATCCAGACCAAAGCCAAATATCTTTACCAACACACTCTTTTTTAACCCGTTTAATTAACCTTAAAACAGTGTTTATGTTATTAGGGTGTAATGGGTCTCCCCCGGTTAAACTTAAACCTTGTTTTTTCACTCTAGGATCTTGAAGATCTTCAATAATTTGATCCGCTACAGCATCAGTAAATGGACTCCCCGCAGTAACAGACCAGGTAGACTGGTTATAACACCCTTTACATTGGTGTATACAACCAGATACAAATAAAGTGCAGCGTGTTCCTTCGCCATTTAATACATCAATAGGATAATAATTTGAATAATACATTGGCTGCTCGTTAAGCGTGGCATGATACAAAATGCTTTACTCTATTTTTAACTTCCTGTTGTTTACCTTTGTTAAATGGTCTTGCGTCTGGGTTACCTAAGTACCCACAAATACGCCGTGTAACTGAAACAGTTTCAGGATTTGAATTACCACAACTAGGACATACAAACCCCTTACTGGTCGCATTAAACTCTCCATTAAAGTGACACTCATAACACTCATCAATAGGCGTGTTGGTGCCATAATATGGAACTTTGTGGTAACTATAATCCCATACATCTTCCAATGCTTTGAGGTTATGTTGCATATTGGGGTATTCGCAATAACAGATGAATCCACCATTACTTATCTCAGGGTATGGCATTTCAAAATCCAACTTATCATAAGGATTAGCCGCTTTACCGACATCTAAATGAAAAGAGTTCGTATAATATCCCTTATCAGTAACTCCTTTGACCACGCCAAATTTTTGTACATCCAACCGGCAAAAGCGGTCGCATAGGTTTTCAGAAGGTGTTGCATATAAACTAAATGCATAACCCAGCTCTTTAGACCACATTTCCGTTGCATGCTTTAATGTTGTAAGGATACTAATCGATTTTTGTTTCTTCGTTTCATTATTAATTATATGTTCTTCTATGCCATACAGTGCATTCATTGTTTCATGTAATCCAATATAACCTAAAGAGATTGTCGCTCTACCTCCCTTGAAAATATCAGCCACATAATCATCAGCACCTAGACGAACACCACACGCCCCCTCCATATATAAAATAGGAGCAACACTGGCTTTAACCTCATTAAACCTAGCAATACGAGTTTGTAATGCTCTTTTTGCTAGCGCTAGCCTTTCTGTCAGTAATTCCTCAAAACGAGATAAATCCCCTTTGGCCTGTAGAGCTATTCTTGGTAGATTAATACTAACTACTCCTAAATTATTTCGCCCATCATGTAACAAATGCCCCTCTTCTTGATAAGCACTTAAAAAACTTCGACATCCCATCGGCGCTTTAAATGATCCCGTCACTTCAACGACTTTGTCAAAATTTAAGATATCAGGATACATACGTTTTGCCGCACACTCTAAGGCAAGCTGCTTAATGTCATAGTTACAATCTTGTTTTTTTCTATTAACGCCTTCTTTAATAGTAAAGATAAGCTTAGGAAAAATAGCCGTTTTAGCATGTTTACCTAATCCCGCTATACGGTTTTTTAGAATAGATATTTGTATAAGACGCGATTGCCAATCCACGCCTAAACCAAACCCTAAAGTAACAAAAGGTGTTTGACCATTAGCTGTGTGCAATGTATTTATTTCATATTCTAAAGATTGAAAAGCGTTATAACACTCTGTTTCTGTTTGCGCCATTGCATAGGCATGAGCATCGCTTACTTTCCATTTTTGGGCTAAATTTAGATGCTTTTCAAAACTTTTTGTTACATAAGGGGCGAGCACTGTATCTATCTCATTAATCGTAGTGCCGCCATAAATATGACTAGCAACTTGAGCGATGATCTGTGCTGTTACAGCGGTTGCAGTAGAGATTGATTTTGGCGATTCAATTTCTGCATTACCCATTTTAAAACCTATTTTCAGCATATTATTAATATCGATAAGCATGCAATTAAACATAGGAAAAAAAGGTGCATAATCGAGATCATGGTAATGAATATCACCACTATGATGGCTTTGTACAATATCCTGCGGTAATAAATTAGATACTGCATAATCCTTCGCTACAATACCAGCGAGTAAATCACGTTGTGTGGGGATTACTTTCCCATCTTTATTAGCATTTTCGTTTAATAAAGATGCATTAGTCTGCTCAATTAAACCATTTATTTCATGATTTAATGGTGTATTTCGTGCACGAGCATGATCTCTATCTTGACGATATGCAGTATAAGTTGATGCTAACTCAAACAAGCCATGCTTAACCAAAGTCATTTCAACAAGGTTCTGGATATCATTTACCTCGACTTTACTTTGCCCTTTTAGTTTATCAAAAACACACGCAACCATTGCATTGATATCAATATCTTGTAATTGAATCGCTTTCGCTGCTTTCAGCAGTACGTTATTAATTTTTTGTAAGTCGAAGCTAACTTCCCTACCATCTCGCTTTATAACAATCAAGCTCACCTGTCACCTCAAACACTATATATAGAATAAAAACATACTAACAAACACCATATATAGTCCTCTTGATGTGAATCAATATATTTCAAAGCGATCTAAATTGGTGATAAGTATTTCTTTCACCTTCAACTTAAACATCAAGAATGATAAATTTTCCGTTTCTTTTTATTGATAAAAATAAAGAAAATATTCGATAAATCACTATCACTTCAAGTATAAATAAAGCAAAAAACCTAGCTGGAAAATTGATACGATTTTTACGCTGAACTTATCCGCATTTATTGATACAATAACGCTCTTTTTTTAGTGTGAAATCACCTACTCTAGTAGTGGAATTATTATTTATGAGCGAATACTTTTTACTCTTTTTTGGCACGGTACTGGTTAACAACTTTGTGCTTGTTAAATTTTTAGGCCTCTGCCCATTTATGGGGGTCTCAAATAAAATAGAAACTGCGGTTGGTATGTCACTTGCAACTACTTTTGTATTGACGCTAACAGCTGCATTATCGTACTTAGTTAACCAATACTTATTAGAGCCACTTGGATTAAATTACCTACAAACATTGAGCTTTATTTTAGTGATTGCCGTTGTAGTGCAATTCACCGAAATGGTGATGCATAAAACAAGCCCTACTTTATATCGTTTACTCGGTATATTTTTACCGCTAATCACCACAAACTGTGCCATTTTAGGTCTCGCTTTATTAAACCTAACCGAGCAACATAATTTCACACAATCTGTAATATACGGTTTAGGCGCGGGTGTTGGTTTCTCTTTGGTACTGGTTTTGTTCTCTTCTATTCGCGAACGCTTAAGTGCTTCAGACGTCCCCTTACCTTTTAAAGGCGCTTCGATCGCAATGATCACTGCAGGCTTAATGTCCTTAGCATTCATGGGTTTCACTGGGTTAATTAAATGAACATGAATATTCTTATTAGCATTATTATTGCGATCGCTACGCTGGGTATTTTAGGGCTTATTTTTGGCTCTTTATTAGGTTATTCGTCCATTAGGTTCAAAGTAAAAGAAGATCCTATCGTTGAAGAGTTAGACGCCATGTTACCGCAGACACAATGTGGTCAGTGTGGTTACCCAGGTTGTAAGCCGTACGCCAAAGCAATCGCCGATGGTGATGATATTAATAAGTGTCCTCCCGGCGGTGAAGCAGTGATGTTACAACTGGCAGACCGAATGGGTATAGAGCCGAAACAGTTAGAGGGTGAAGAAAAACCAAAACTAATTGCATTTATTCGAGAAGATGAATGTATTGGTTGTACTAAATGTATTCAAGCCTGCCCAGTCGATGCAATCTTAGGCGCCACACGCCAAATGCATACGGTGATCACCGATGAATGTACTGGTTGTGAGTTATGCGTAGCACCGTGTCCAACGGACTGTATTGATATGTTACCTATACAAATAACACAACAAAACTGGCAATGGAATTTACAAACGATTCCAACAAAAACAATCCCAACTGAAAGCAATGATGAGTCGTAACATGAACCAGCCAAGTTATTTATTAAGTGATGAGAAATTAGATCAGATCAGGGCCGGGAAAATGTGGGATTTTCACGGCGGAGTGCATCCACAACAAAATAAACAGCAAAGTAACCAAACGCCAATTGTTGACGCCGGCATTCCTGAAGAACTTGTGATCGCAGTAGAGCAAAAAGGACATATACCAGAATTACTGGTGAAAGTCGGTGATAGTGTTTTAAAGGGACAAGCATTAACGAAAGTATATGGAGCACTGGTTGTTCAACATGCAACAAGCTCAGGTGAAGTTGTTGCAATAGAACCTAGAACAGATTGCCACCCTTCTGGTCTCCCAATTCTATCTGTTGTGATCAAAACAGATGGTTTGGATAAGGCTCTTCCTTTCCAAGGTTTTTCCGATTACCAGCAGGAAACACCTGCTACCTTGATCAATGCAGTACAAGAAGCAGGTATTGTAGGATTGGGCGGTGCAGGTTTTGCTACACACTTAAAATTAGCACACAGTGAGAACCGCTTATTAATTATTAATGCAATAGAATGTGAACCGTACATAACAGCTGATGATCGTCTGACACAAGAATATGCAGATGAAATCATTCAAGGCACACAAATATTGCAACATATTTTACGTCCAGAGTTAACTATCTTTGCTATCGAAGATAATAAACCAGAGGCCATTGAAGCATTCAAAATCGCGTTAGCAAAATTACCGGCAGCAGAGCAAGATAAATTATTAATAAGAGTTATTCCAACGCGTTATCCATCAGGCAGTGCAAAACAATTAATTGAAATTTTAACTGGCGAGCAAACACCCGTTGGAAAACACTCCTCTGAACTTGGCATAATTATGAGTAATGTGGGAACTGTGTTTGCTGTAAAAGAAGCAATCATTGATGGTATGCCACTACTTTCTCGTATTGTCACCATTACGGGGGAAGCCTTTGCTCGTAAAGGCAATGCAAATGTTCGCATCGGTACCCCAATACAGCATTTATTAGATACTTATTGGTTAAATCCATTGCAACAACAAAAGCTTATTGTTGGTGGGCCAATGATGGGGTTCACTGTCAACGATACCAGCATGCCTGTCACTAAAATTTGTAACTGTTTATTAGCGCCAACTATCAAGGAATCTCCTGAACCAGAAACCGAGATGAATTGTATTCGTTGCAGTGAGTGTGCAGAAGCCTGCCCTGTGGAGTTATTACCACAGCAATTATTATGGTATTCACAAAGTGAAGATCACAAAAAACTTGAAGAGTATGATTTATCAGCCTGTATTGAGTGTGGAGCATGTGCTTTTGTTTGTCCAAGCCACATTCCATTGGTCGAATATTATAGAGTATCAAAAGCACAAATCAGAACAGCTAAGGATGAAGCTAAAAAAGCAGCCATTGCACGCCAACGCCATGAAGATAGAGAGTTACGTTTAGAAAGAGAGAAACAACAGCGCCAATTAAAACATAAATTAGCTGCCGAAAAGCGTAAACAACAAATGCAAGACAAAAATAATGGTGAAGATTTAGTAGCAGAAGCCTTAGCACGTGCCAAAGCGAAGAAACAAGCTAATAGCGAAACATCAGAACAAACAACTAACAAGCCGACAGCAGCAAATAGCCAAGTTGCAGCTGCAATTGCAAGAGCAAAAGCCAAAAAACTCGCTGCAGCAAAAGAACAACCAGATGCTGAGCAACCTGCAACTGAAACCGATCCGAGAAAAGCGGCTGTAGCAGCTGCCGTGGCAAGAGCAAAGGCCAAAAAACTCGCAGCGGCAAAAGAACAGCCAGATGCTGAGCAACCTGCAACTGAGACCGATCCGAGAAAAGCGGCTGTAGCAGCTGCCGTGGCAAGAGCAAAGGCGAAAAAACTCACAGCGGCAAAAGAACAGCAAGATACTGAGCAACCTGCAACTGAAACCGACCCGAGAAAAGCGGCCGTAGCAGCTGCCGTGGCAAGAGCAAAAGCTAAGAAGCTCGCTGCTTCAAAAGAACAATCAGATGTAGAGCAACCTACAACTGAAGCCGATCCGAAAAAAGCGGCCGTAGCAGCTGCCGTGGCAAAAGCAAAGGCGAAAAAACTCGCAGCTACAAAAGAGCAGCAAGATGCAGAGCAACCTACAACTGCAGCGGATCCGAAAAAAGCAGCCGTAGCTGCTGCCGTAGCAAAAGCAAAAGCTAAGAAACTCGCTACAGCAAAAGAGCAGCAAGATGCAGAGCCACCTGCAACTGAAAGCGATCCCAAAAAAGCAGCTATAGCAGCGGCCGTGGCAAAAGCAAAAGCCAAGAAACTCGCGGCTGCAAAAGAAAGTAAAGAGGCTGAGCAAACCTCAATTCAGGGTGTTCCAGAAAAACAGCGAGTAAATAATGTAAACCCAGAAGAAATTGCTAAAAGTGATGATAAAAAAGCAAAAATAGCGGCAGCCATTGCCAAAGCAAAAGCCAAAAAACAGGCAGAGAAGGAATAATAATTCATGGCATTTTTTAACTCTACATCGCCCTATCAACGCACCAAGCGCCGCACACCACAAATAATGCAAATGGTTCTATTTGCTTTATTACCAGGCATTGTCATTCACAGTTACCTGTTTGGCATGGCAATTTACGTACAAGTACTATTGGCAATTGTTACTGCGCTCATTTCAGAAGCTGCGTTTTTGAAGATTCGAAAGCGCCCTGTGATGGCCAGCTTAAAAGATTACAGTGCTGCTGTAACAGGAATTTTACTAGCGATATCAATTCCAACATTAGCACCTTGGTGGGTTATTGTCATTGGTACGGCATTCTCCATTATTATAGTGAAGCACCTTTACGGCGGACTTGGACAAAATATCTTTAACCCGGCAATGGCCGGTTATGTCGTATTATTAATTTCATTTCCAGTGCAGATGACGGCTTGGTTACCGGTTCAGTCTATGCAAGCATTTACTTTATCTATCAACGATATAATCCATTTAATTTTTACAGGGTTTAGCGTCGATGGCTATAGCGTCACACAAGTCAAAACATCGATAGATGGGGTCACTTTAGCAACGCCTTTAGAAACAATACGTAATGCACTTCATACTGGCAGCACTATTTCAGAAACATTAAAAACGTCTCTGTTCAGCTTTGACTCATTACAAGGAAGCCAGTGGGTTAATGCAGCATTTCTGCTCGGGGGGATATTTTTATTAATCAAACAAGTAATTCATTGGTATATCCCTGTCAGTTTTTTAGTCGGTATAGCCATTATCTCCCTTGCTTTCTTTATGGTAGATGCAGAGATTTACTCATCTCCGATTTATCACCTGTTTTCAGGTGCGACAATGCTTGGTGCATTCTTCATATTAACGGATCCTGTGACTGCAAGTACCACCGTAAAAGGGCGTATTATTTATGGATTAATCTGTGCGCTAATCGTTGTCATCATCAGAAACGTTGGTGGTTATCCAGATGCAGTAGCATTTGCAGTATTGTTAGCAAACATGTGTGTTCCATTAATTGACTATTACAGTAAACCGAACATATATGGGAGGAAACGTAAATGATGTTACCTACAATTAGCCGTAATGCTTTATTGCTAGCGATATTCTCTGTGGTTTGTACCGGTGCAATCGCTTTAATCAATGTATTAACTCAACCTCTTATTTTAGAGCAACAACAAATTGCCTTACAAAATAATATAAATGAGTTGATTAAAGAAAATGAGTACGACAATAAGATAATTGAAAGCTGCTTTATGGTAACCGACCCAATGTTATTAGGTGATAAAGAACCTAAGCAAGTATTTATTGCCACCAAAGAAAACCAACCAGTTGCAGCGTTAATTCAAACCAATACCTTTAAAGGTTATTCAGGTGAAATTAAATTACTGGTGGGTATATATGAGAATGGTAGCGTAGCTGGCGTACGAATTAATAGCCACACAGAAACACCAGGGTTAGGCGATAAAATACAAACCAACAAATCTGACTGGATCTACTCTTTCGATGGAAAAGAATATACAGAAGAAACAAAATCACAATGGGCAGTGAAGAAAGATGGCGGTACTTTTGACGCCTTTACTGGTGCAACAATCACCCCTAGAGCAGTCGTCGATGCAGTAAAAGACACACTATTATTTTTTCAAAAAAATAAAGAAACGCTATTTAATACGGCTTCTACCTGTGGAGGTAAATAATGGCTTCAGAAATAAAAAACACCACAAAAGATGCGGATATGAATGAGAGTATTGCAGAACAAGCTGTCACAGCAGACTCAACACCAGAAGAAAGTATGTATAAAACGTTAACTTTACAAGGGCTTTGGAAAAACAACCCAGGCATTGTACAGCTATTGGGTTTATGCCCTTTATTAGCAGTAACCAATACATTAACAAACGCCTTAGGGTTAGGGATAGCAACGCTCTTTGTTGTAGTGTCTTCAAACATTTTGATTTCTTTGATTAGACACCACGTTCCTAAAGCGATTCGTATTCCTGTATTTGTAATGATTATTGCATCTCTAGTAAGTTGTATTCAATTATTGATGAATGCTTATACTTATCAGCTATATTTGTCCTTAGGTATTTTTATTCCTCTGATAGTAACCAACTGTATGATCATCGGTCGAGCAGAAGCCTTTGCTTCAAAGAACGACGTTAAACATTCAGCTTTTGATGGTTTAATGATGGGGTTAGGTTTTGCCGCTGTGTTAATTATTTTAGGTGCAGCACGAGAAATATTAGCACAAGGTACCTTATTTGATGGTATTGATACATTATTAGGTAGTTGGGCAAGCTTTATGACCATCACCCTATATAAGCCTGATACCAGCTTTTTATTAGCTGCATTACCCCCTGGTGCTTTTATACTGATGGGATTAATCATTGCATTTAAAAACTTCATTGATAATAAGATCACAAGCAAATGAATAATATTAAACGAAAAGAAATATTAGTAAGGTTAAGAGATAATAACCCTCACCCAGAGACAGAATTAAACTTCAGCTCTCCCTTTGAGTTATTAGTCGCAGTGACGCTCTCTGCCCAAGCAACTGATGTGAGTGTCAACAAAGCCACTGATAAGTTATTTCCAGTTGCTAATACACCAGAAGCTATTTATGCATTAGGTGTAGATGGCTTAAAAAACTATATTAGAACCATTGGCTTATATAACAGCAAAGCTGAGAATGTAATTAAAGCATGTAAAATGCTAATCGATTTACATAACAGTGAAGTACCACAGGACAGAGACGCGCTTGTCGCCTTACCAGGTGTTGGCAGAAAAACAGCCAATGTTGTACTCAATACAGCCTTTGGTTGGCCGACAATTGCCGTTGATACACATATTTTCCGTGTTTCTAATCGTACTAAGCTAGCGATCGGGAAAAATGTCGATGAAGTCGAAAAGAAACTTCTAAAGGTAGTACCAGCAGAATTTAAAGTCGATGTGCACCATTGGTTAATTTTACATGGACGTTATACCTGTATTGCTAGAAAACCACGTTGTGGATCATGTTTAATAGAAGACCTATGTGAGTTTAAAGACAAAACGAGTTATTAACACTACCGTAAATGCTCGACCATTTTACTCGTTTATCCCCTAAATGAGTAAAATGGAATCAAACATATTTTGTAATACAGCCTTAATTAATAACTTAATACATCAGCTTAACGCAATGCCTTACTTTCCCCATCTACTAACAAATTTTTTGATTAGGCAAGTTATCCTGTATGCTTAAGATCTAATCCAAATGACCAGAGTTTAAATTCATGCAATCTCACTACCTGCAATCTGCCTTACTAATATTATTTAGCTCCATTACTTTTACTGTAAACGCCGCTAGCATTGCTACCGTTACTTTAGATAATGGGGCGACAGTTTTATTGCATGATGATAATACTTGGGAATATATCGCTATTAATAGCAAAACGGCAAACTCAGTAACCAATAAACAGACTTCAGCAGTGGCAACTTCAACCGTACTTACAACGACCGACCCAACACAAGTAAAAAGTAACAAGTCATCATTAATACAAGCAGGTTTATTAAATACTGCAGTTAAAAACGATGTAAAAGTCACCTTTAACGATGCGATTTGGAAAGACCAATCACTTGGTCTAACCTTTACCTTATCTAGTAAGAATCCTGATGGCGTGGTGATAGTTAAGGCGAACGTTACTTTTTATGATAATCAGACTAACCAAATAGCTGAAAAGACGCTTAATGTATGGCAAGCAAGCTACAGACTACCAGAGACCTATTTACGCAAAGGTGATAGCCGAGATAGTCGAGTAATATGGGTGGAAGGTATTAACAAAACTCAGTGGACAAATAACCTATTAAGTTTGAAAATAATTGAAGTGGAAACACGTTAATAAGCTTTATCTAAAAGCTTCAGTATCCAATCAACACATATTGGCTTTGTTCCCAGACGATAAAAAGTAGCAGTCACTAAATGAAAAATATAAAAAAGCCGAGTTATGAACTCGGCTTTTCATTAAGAATTAGCAACTAACTATGTAGGTTTATTCAGCCTCAACCGCATCAGTACTTGGCTTAGTACCACGAAATTGGACTGTAATACCATCAATGAAGCGACGTAATAACTGGTCACCACAAGGTTTGTAATTACGATGGTCAGACTTTCTAAATAACGCCGATAATTCACCTTTAGAAACAGGGAAGTTAGCTAATTTAAGCGCATTTAACATATCTTCATCTTTAAAATTTAAAGCAATACGTAATTTACGTAAAATATCATTATTAGAAAGTACTGCTTTAGCCGGTAAAATAACAGGAACAGCACCTTCTTTACGACCACGCTTCTCATAAATTAAACCATCAAGAAACAGAGATAAAACGCTATCACGACAGAAAACAAAACCTTCTGCATCTTCTTTAGCCATTATGCTATGTAAGAAATCAACGCTCATTTCATTATCCACAGAAGCAAAAATTGCTAGCATTTTAGTATCGTTTAGTTGTAGTGCAAAACGAACTCGACGTAGTACATCATTAGTAATCATATAATCTCAATTAGTTGAGTGATAGTCAGCTCATTATGCAATGGCTAACAATAAAACGCGCTTACGCGTTACCTTTAACTTTTAACTGTTGCTCAGCGGCAAAGTCTAACATTCTATCTAAAGAAACAAGCGCTCCTTTAGCGACCTCTTCATCAACATGTACTTCATGGCCAGAAGCATCATTTAATGAGTTGTATATCGCTTTTAAGCCATTCATTGCCATCCAAGGACAGTGTGCACAGCTTTTACATGTTGCGCCATTACCTGCAGTGGGTGCCGCCATCATTTCTTTATCTGGACATGCTTGTTGCATCTTATAGAAGATACCCGTATCCGTTGCCACGATAAGCTTTTTATTAGGTAAAGTTTGAGCTGCTTTGATTAATTGGCTCGTTGAACCTACTGCATCAGCTAATTTAACTACGCTTTCAGGCGACTCTGGATGAACTAATATCGCTGCATCCGGATAGATTGCTTTCATATCTCTTAACGCACTAGCTTTAAACTCATCATGCACAATACAGTCACCTTGCCACATAATCATGTCTGCTTTAGTTTTGCGCTCAATGTAGCTACCTAAATGGCGATCTGGGCCCCATATTATTTTTTTACCTTCACTATCTAAGTGTTCAACAATCTCTAACGCAATACTTGATGTCACAACCCAATCTGCTCTTGCTTTAACAGCAGCAGAAGTATTTGCATAAACAACCACTGCTCTATCAGGATGCTGGTCACAAAATGCAGAGAACTCATCAACAGGACAACCAACATCTAATGAACAAGTAGCAGTCAACTCAGGCATTAATACCGTTTTATGTGGCGTTAAAATTTTTGCAGTTTCACCCATAAAGCGAACGCCAGCAATAATCAGCGTTTTTGCTTTATGATCTCGACCAAAGCGCGCCATTTCTAAAGAATCGGCTACATAACCACCCGTTTCTTCAGCTAAAGCTTGAATTTCTGGATCCGTATAATAATGAGCAACGAGTACCGCATCCTTCTCTACAAGTAATGCTTTTATTTTAGCTTTATAATCGATTTGCTCTTGTATAGATAATTTTACAGGTTTAGGTGGAAACGGATAATCCGATCCAACAAGCGGCGATAATGTGCTCATTATTAACTCTTAGATATGGAAAAATGGTTGCAAATTATAGCAACTTCAAGAGAAATTGTAATAAGTTATTTTATAAATGAGATTTTAATTAGTATTTAAGAAGTGGTGGGCCGTGAAGGATTTGAACCTTCGACAAATGGATTAAAAGTCCACTG